>JAIESK010000037.1 GCA_019746105.1 Alphaproteobacteria bacterium | reverse complement strand
CAGATGTTGCTAAACAAGTTCAAGCAGGTGTTACGACATCAGCGGATTCCTCTGTTGCTACAGCTCAACCAAGTGATACGAAGCCAGGAAGTCGATTTGGTATAAACCTAAGGTCTACTGCTAAAGCGACTACGAGTAGTCCTGCTGATAACGCGCCTGTTGCTGCTAAGCCAACTGTAACATCAACTCCAGCTAAGGTAGCACTAAGATCTATGACTCCTCAAGTTCCTAGGGGCGTTGCTACCAACGCTACAACATCTGTAACTTCAACGCCGGCTGTTCCAACACCATCTGCAACTCCTAAAGCTTCTGCTGTGACACCTGCATCTTCAACGCCGCTCGCAGCAACACCACCTGCAGCTCCTAAAACTCCTGCGACCGTTGCTGCTTCTGCTGTGACACCTGCACCTTCAACGCCGGTCGCAGCAACACCACCTGCAGCTCCTAAAACTCCTGCGACTTTTACGGCTCCTGATACGACGCCTGCGCCTTCAACACCAGTTGCTCCAACGCCACCTGCAGCTACAACGCCAGCTGCTGCACCTAAAGCTCTTGATGAGCCCTTTGTTACGCCTGCTGTGACATCTTTGCCAACGCCGACAGTCGTTCCAGCAGCACCTCCACCTTCTGTGGATGATAGTGTTAAATCAGCTAATAACCCTGCAGGCTTACTCGCGGATATTCGAAATGGTCCTGCACTCAAGAAAGTAGAAGGAAATCAGAATGTTCAGCGCGCTAAACCAGAACAACAAGGGCTAATAGCAAGTGCCTTAAGTTCCCGTAGATCAAGCATGAAGGCTAAGAAGGATGATGAAGATTGGGGCCCATCTCAAAAAGCCTCATCTCCTAAGAAGGAAGAATCTCACCAAGGAGGAGTTAAGCGTTCGGCATCTTCTCCTGCCGTCACTCCAGTAGTGAATGCTGATATGAGGGCACAGTTATCTTCTTCATCTTCTGTAGCCACTTCTGCGGTTTCTTCTGCTGCTTCTTCTACGGCTTCTGGAGATTCTTCTGCTGCAAGTAGTAGCAAGGTTGAAGATGTAGTAACTTTTGTTCCTCCAGCTCCACCACCTCCTCCTGTTGTCATGACAGCGGTGCAAGCACCCGAGAAAAAAACTGATCTTTTGGCGAGCATTAATGCTTTGAAAAAGAATCCCTTCGCCGGCCTTAAGAAGAAGGAAGAAGCTACTCTTCTTCCTAAATCTAAAAGTGCTCCTTCGGTGCTGAACTCTGAGGATCCTAGTGACCAACTTTCAGTCTTCTCGAAAGGCCTTACTAGTATGCTTTCCAAAGCTAAACCCATAAAGAAGAGTCGTGATAATAAGGATACTTCTACTCCTAAGGCTCCTAAAGCTCAAAAAACGTACGATCCTGACTGGGATGAGGAATAAATCAGAGAAACCTGCGTTCTATAATCGTAAGAACTTTTCTTAAAGTTGAAGGTCTAACCCAAAAAACTTCAAAAGGCTCTAGGATCAACTATGTTCTTGAAAAGATCCTGAGCTCGCCACGTTGTGCCTCCTCAGGATGACATTTCTCTAATAAATACAATAAAATTGTCATCAACTATGTTATTGAGTCAAATAAGATGAGTGAAACTCTTTCAATTTAGCATTTTCAAGTACAGTGAATATATCTTAAAAGCCCTTAGAAACCCTAAGCTGCCAAATGCCATATCTTATACAAAGAATAACATATTTAAGTTTATTGAAATTACTGAAATTACTTGACTTTTTTAAAAAAGACTGTTATGAGGACTGAACATTTTAAGAGAGGTGTTATGGCAGAAGTTCTGATTGCTGGTCCTGTTGGTCGTATTGAAGCACGATATCATCAAGGTAAAGATCGTAATGCCCCCATCGCTATTATTCTTCATCCTCACCCTGAACATGGGGGAACGATGAATAATAAGGTAACCTACGCCTTGTTTCGTGCTTTCGTTGAGCAAGGGTTTAACACCATACGGTTTAATTTTCGTGGCGTGGGACGTTCTGAGGGCAAATATGATCACGGTGAGGGTGAGCTGAGTGATGCTGCAGCATGCTTGGATTGGCTTCAAGTTCAAAATCCCGAGCCTCGTCAGTGCTGGGTTGCCGGCTTTTCCTTTGGCGCCTGGATTTCTATGCAGCTTTTAATGCGTCGTCCAGAATTAGATGGATTTATTGCTGTCTCTCCTCCTGCGAATTTATATGATTTTTCTTTTCTTGCTCCCTGTCCTGTTTCCGGCTTGATTCTTCAGGGGTCAAAAGATGAAATTGTTCCTAAAGAATCAGTACAAAAGCTGTCTGAGCGCCTTTCCGCGCAGCGTGGGCTTTATATTGATTACCGTGTGATTCCTGAAGGTGATCATTTTTTCACCAATCAAATGCCAGAGCTTATTGGTCATGTTCATGACTATTTAACGCCTGCTCTTAAACCCACCCAACGGGTTGTAAACGGGTAAGCTCAGTTTCGGTTCAGGATCCTGAGTCCCTTTCGCTGAGCTCAAGGTCTCAGAATGACAGATCTATTACTATACAAAGAAGTGTCATCCTGAGGAGCCCGTAGGGCGAGCTCACCAACTGTCATTTTAATGACGGTAATATCTGTTTTAAAGCAGCTTAAATAACTTGAGCCTTATCAAGTCTACAAATCCGACCACCCGTTAGAGGACGCAAAACGCCCGTAGTGCCTGGATAAGTCAGAGGATAGTTCCGCAGACTTCGGACGGCTAAAAAGCCAAAGGCTTGCGCTTCAAGAGCATCTCCGTCTAAACCAATATCCGTCACTCTTTTTACCTCGACCTCTAATCTTTCTCGCATCCAATTTAAAAGAGTTCCATTGTGAGCTCCACCGCCAGCCACAAGCCATAATTTTGGTTTTTCAGGAAAGAAGGGCAGGGCTTTTTCAATAGCTCTGACCGTAAAAGCCGTTAAAGTTGCGATGGCATCTTCAAAAGGAATTTCAGTTACATCTTCAAGACACTTGCGAAATTGTTGACGATCTAAGGCCTTGGGAGGTTTTTGTGACAGATAAGGATGGAAGAGCCAGCGTCTTAAAATATCAGAATGAATCATTCCTTTAGCGGCAATTTTTCCATCTTCATCCCACGGAAGGCTGCAATAAGAACGTACCCAATCATCAATAAGGCCATTACCGGGACCTGTGTCAAAAGCAAGTATGTCTTCATCTTGTTCACCAAGCCATGTCACATTGGCAACACCACCAATATTAAGAAAAGCGAGAGGTTTGGGGAGATCCTTAGTAAGAGCTTTATGAAATATGGGGATAAGGGGAGCCCCTTGGCCACCTTCGGCAATATCATTGAGACGGAACTGATCCACAACCGTAATCCCCGTTAATGACGCAAGAAGAGGTCCATCCCCAATAATGTGTGTTTGTCCTTTTTCGCCTCGCATTTGTGGGGGCTGATGAAAAAGGGTTTGGCCATGAAAACCAATGAGATCGATATCTTCAGCCTGAAGCCCAGCCCGTTCCAACAGTGCCTTCACGACTTGAGCATGTTGCTCCGTAATTATCTTCTCTAAGAGAGTGGCCTCAGGTCCTGGCACACGCCCATAGGCTTGAAGAATCATCATTTTTAAAAGATCAGGGTAAGGTTTGTGATAGGTGAGGCCGAAATGGGTTATGGTTTCGCCATCGGTTTGAAGGAGGGCAGCATCAATGCCATCGGCAGATGTTCCTGACATAAGGCCAATGACAGTGAGAGGTGTGTTTAAACCATTTTCCATTTTTGCTTTATCCATTGACCTGTTTGTTTTTCGAGGAGGCTATTTTGTTTAAGCCGTTGATGCAAGTCATCAAATTGAACTTCCTCAAGATTTTGATCTTGGGCTTCACAGGAAAAAACAACCCGTTTTTCTCCTGTTTGAGGATCAATCAGAGTCTGAAGACATTGCCCACAAACACCTTTCATCATACATTGCATGGGGGAGTTGATACTCCCAATGGCAAGATGCTCTTTTTTTAAGACAGGTTTTAAGATTGTTTTCTTGGCACAGGCGACTGCTGCCATCATTCGGTCCGATCCGATGGTAATAATTCTATCGATCGTTTTTGATGAAGATTCGGCAATTTTCAAAAGCCCATCCAATACCGTACCTTTTATGGAAACATCTTGAGGACGATTGGTTTTGATAAGAGGTGAAGATTCACTACACCAAATTACTTGATCGGCGACCGCTTCAATTTCTTCTCCTTTGAAAAGATCGGATGGTGCCTTATATCCCGCAACATAAATTACATGGTTATTATTGTCTTTTAAAGCACGTCCTATGGAAAAGAGAACCGCATTTCCAAGGCCACCTCCGATAAGCAAAACTGTTTCTCCTTGAGGAATTTCCGTCGGTACTCCTGTGGGGCCCATCAGCGCCACTTTTTCATCCTTCTCCAAATATTGACAAAGAGAAGAAGACCCACCCATTTCAAGGATGATAAGAGAAAGTAAGCCCCTCTGCCGATCAAAAGAGGCCCCTGTTAAGGCAATAGCTTCTAGAGATTGAGGGCCATAGGTTTGAAACCTAAAAAACTGTCCAGGTTTGAAATTTTGGGTCGCTTGAGGCGCTTTCACAAGGATTTCAATAATGGAAGGCGTCAACCGATTGACGGACACGACATGGGTTGTGAGGAGCTCTTCAAGATCGATTTTTAAGGATTGAGGCGTAGATTGTTCAAGTTTTTCGCAAATTTGAAGGTACCCATTCTTAGCACTCGCCATAGCCTTGACAACGTTCCCATGATACTGGGGATCTAAATCCCCGTAAATACTCACACGATCATCCTCATATCCCTGGTTGGCTTGAGTTCCTGTGGCAATCAAAAGTGTCCGACAAGGATAGGTTTTGTCTTGTGTTTTAATACTTTTAATATGACCATGCTCATCGATTTGAATCTTTTCAACGCTTGTGTTTTCAACAAAATGAATGCCCTCTTGAAGGGCAAGATCGACTTCATCAGGGTTGAGCCGGAATGCTGGAGATTCCTGTAGTTCTTTGCGGTAAAGAATTTTACTGGCGCCTTCAAGGACAGAAAAATCTCCCCTCCGAAAAGCTTTAGCATGCTCAATAAACTCGTCAGCAATTTCTTGCTCTTCTACGGAGAGGGCAGGGGGCAGGCCGCCCATTTCTTCTGTCCGTTTAAGGAATTTTTCAACCTGGCGCGGATAATATTTTAAGGCTTCAACGGCTGTATCCACCGCTGTCAGACCACCTCCAATCACCACAACAGGCAAACGAATTTGAAGATTTGAAAGGGATTTCTCCAGAGCTGCTCCTGCAAGCTGAAGGTTCATCAGGAAATCAGAAGCCACACGCACGCCTCGGGCAAGACTGTGGGGCAGATCAAGGGTATGGGGACGTCCTGCACCAAAACATAAAGCCACATGATCAAAGCCCATCTCAAAAGCTTGGGGGAGGGTGAGGGTGCTGCCTAGGCGCACATTGTCATACAGGGAAAACAAAGAACGCCGCTCAAGCAAAAGGCGAACCAAGAGAAGGAAGTTTTTATCCCAACGGTCTGTAATGCCGTATTCTGCAACGCCTCCAAAACCAGCAGGAAGGCGAGAGCCTAAAGGTTCTTTCAGATCTTTCCAATCACGGATAGGGTTGCTAAGAAGTTCTGAGGGAAGGGGCTCAATTTTTAATCCATCAATCCCGACAACCTGATGTCCCTCATTCATCAAATAGTGGGCAAGAGTAAATCCAGCCGGGCCCATGCCTGCCACCAGCACCTTATAGCCCGTGGGTGCCTTTGGGTAAGAATGCTTGAAATTCAAAGGGTTCCATCGGGAAAGAAGACTATAAATTTCAACGCCCCAAGGAAGATTGAGAATACTTTCAAGGGTTTGGGTTTCAATACTGGGGATGTTTACGGCTTCTTGTTTTTGAAAAATGCACGCCTTTGAGCAATCATTGCAAATTCGATAGCCCGTCGCAGCAACCATCGGATTATCGATCATAATTGTGGCAAGGGCTCCTAAGGTATGGCCCTGAACTCGCAGGGTATTCATTTCTGATATTTTCTGATCAAGAGGGCATCCGTGTGAGGCCTTTGAACAAGAATCTTTTTCTTGATTGTGGCAGAGAATACAATAATGGGCTTGATCAAGAGCGTGTTCTTCGGAGAGATATTTTTGTCGCACCGGCAAAAGTTCATTTGGAATAATTTTACGTGGCAAACGAAAGAGAATTGTTGGAAGAGGCTGGTGAACTGCCCACGCTGCGTATTTTTTTGCAAGGTCTAGGAAGTCTTTATCTTGAAATGAGATCCTGAGCTCGTCTCTGCGGGACTCCTCAGGATGACAATTTTTTATATGTTTCGTGTCATCCTGAGACCTCGAGCAAGGCGAGGGGGACTCAGGATCTTGCAGTTGCATAGCCTTTAAAACATGATTGGCAAAGGCCAAATCAGTGTATGCCTCTCCCATCATGTGAACAAGTTGTGCCTGAAGAGCCTTCCCATCAAATGTCAGAGCCTCATCTTTACTATACGCTCTGGCTGCCACTCGTTGTACAAAAAGCCGCTTGGCGCGATAAAGTGGGGCCAAGGCATAGGTTTGCTCTTGAAGTGCTGCAATTTCTCTTTGGATTGAAAAAAATTCGCCCAGAAAATCTTCTACATAAGGTGCAAGGTCGAGGATAAGAGCGCTTTCTTGAAGAGGAGGTAAGTCTTTGTCCCGAGCAAGCTCTAAGCGATGCGCAAGCCCTTCATCACTCTCCATGAGATGGCGACAAAAAACCTGATCCAATTCTCGTAGTTTTAAAGGACTCAGAAGATCTTCAAAAGTGAACCTGAAGGAGGAATTACAAAAGCCTTCCTTCTTTGTCATATCTTCTTTCCCTTGTGTCATCTCCGTGGAGGCGGGGATCCAGAAGCCCTTTGAAACAAAACGATTTTTTTCCATATTTACCAAATGAATGCCATCATTAGAATTTTATTTTTATCTATAAAGACACGTCGTAAATCAGCATTTCCCTGGATCCCTGCTTTCGCGGGGATAACAATCACAGGAATTTTGTAACTCTTTTCAAAAGATAAAAATGCCATTTTAAATCAAAAAAATCGTACTCATTAGAGGAGGATATTATACTATTAATGTGACGCTTTATAGTAAAAAATGTTAAGGAATCCCCTTGATCCTTATCCCTTATCCATTCTACACTCTAATTATTCTCTAAAATGGTTAGTTACAAAAATGCTCAAAAATATGACTCAGCTTCAAGCTATCCTCTTTTCGTGCTTGGGCAGCGCTTTGATTGGTTCGTCTGCCATTTTTGTGCGTTTGTCTGATTTAGGACCCCTTACAACTGGTTTTTATCGGATGCTCTTTGCTCTTCCCCTCTTAGGGGCTTGGGTAATCTGGGAACGACACGAAGAGATTATTCCCTCTGTGTTACCAATAAAACATGGAGGAATTCTTTTTCTAGCGGGAGTTTTTTTTGCCTTGGATCTTGCCTTATGGAATTGGTCCATTGACTACACAACTATTGTAAATTCAACTCTTTTTAATAACACAGCTGCCTTCTTTGTACCTCTTATCATGTGGATTGGGTTTAGCCAAAGGCCAACCCTTCATTATAGTCTTGCCGCTCTTATCGGTTTTGTGGGCTGTATTTGTCTTGCCGGAGAAAGCTTTTCCATTAGTTACACAAATCTTCTTGGGGATGTAGTGGCTCTTCTTTCTGGTTTTGTTGTCGCCCTTTACCTTGTAGCCTTAAAGTTTATCCGCGCCGATACGACAACGGGTTTTATCATGTTTTGGACCGGCTTTGTGACTGTTCTTTTTCTATTCTTTCTGGCCTATCTTTTTGGTGAACCTTTATCGCCTCTAACCTTAAAGGATATCATCAGCGTTTTTGGGCAGGCAATTCTTGTCCATACCCTCGGGCAAAGTCTGCTCGCCTATTCTATAGGAAAAATTCCCGCCAACTACACAGCTGTTATTCTCTTTTTAGCCCCCGTTACAGGGGCTCTCCTTGGATGGGTGATTTATGATGAAGCTCTCAATACCATCAAAATTATTGGAATGATACTTATTATGGTCAGTATCGTGGCTGTAAAAACTAAAGCATAGGCTGAGTATCTCTGAAATCTGGTTGTCATACTGAGACAAGTTCGGGATGACAGCTTTTCCGAAAGGAGATTAGAGGCACTCAGCTCTGCGGATCTTACATTATTAGATCTCAAGAAAACTCTTAATTCAAGAAAGACAATTAGCCATTTTGAATTTTTAAAAAGCAGTTCCTTGTTGTTTAGTTTTTTGCTCAGGAGGGCAGCTATATTTTTTTGAGAAAGAAGTTGTTACCCCTAAAAATGCGGGACCTTTAGCAAGATCTAAGTGCTTTTCTGCCCAGGCGATATAAAGATCCACAACTTCTTGGTTAGAAACATTTTCTGGCAAGCAGATATCGATAAACTCCTGCTCCACATCAACAATGTTGCGATAAAATTGAGCGGCATTAGCGGCGCTAATAATAAATCCATAACAAAAATTTTGCGGTGCGGGAGACTTATCCTTGCAGGCCAATAAAAGCTCCTGATTGGTAACGCTGTCGCCATAAAGCGGCGTCATAAAACAAACTACACACAAAAATAGGACTAATTTTTTCATGGAACTCCCTCAATTGTTTTTTTCGATTATGTCTAATTTTTCTTAAAGAATAAAGAAATATCTTCCTGAATCTCTTTTACAAACTCTTTGCTTTCTTCGAGAAGCTGGTATATTGAGGAATAATAAATAATCACAGACAGCCTGGAGTATGAATGTCTAAAGAAGATCTTATGGAATTTAGTGGAACAATTTTAGAATTGCTCCCCAACGCAACTTTCCGTGTACAACTTGAAAATGGACATATGGTCCTTGCTCACACATCGGGCAGAATGCGCAAAAATCGAATTCGTGTTCTTGCAGGAGATAAGGTAACCGTTGAAATGACCCCCTATGACTTGACAAAAGGGCGGATCACTTTCCGTCATAAGTAATGACATTTATTCTTGCTTCCTCCTCTCCTCGTCGCAAAGAATTGCTGGAATCTATTGGAACTATTCCTGATCAAATCCTCGCGCCTCATGTGGATGAAACGCCCTTAAAAGGAGAGAGCATTAAAATTTATGTCCGGCGCATTGCCCTTTTAAAGGCGCGTGCCATCCATGCCCAAAATCCCGCGGCTTATGTACTTGCGGCCGATACGGCCGTTGAAGCCCGACGTCAAATTTTCCTAAAAGCTGAAACCTCGGAAGAAGCTCGAAAAACGTTGGAATTATTTTCCGGACGTCGCCACCGGGTATATACAGCCATTTGTGCTCTGTCTCCAGAAGGAAAGGAAGCCTCACGTCTTGTAACGACTCGTATTTCCTTTAAAAGCTTAAGCGCTCAAGAAATTGAAACTTATATAGCTACAGGTGAATGGGAAGGCAGAGCTGGATCTTATTCCATTCAAGGGAGGGCTGCTAAATTTGTGAAATTTATCTCTGGCTCCTATACAAATGTTGTGGGTTTGCCTCTTTATGAAACTGATTGTTTGTTGAAGGGAATCGGCTTTCGTGGCTGAGATTTTCTATACGGTTTCAGGAAATCTCCATCGTATGGCGCGTCTTGAAGAAGGCCAAGTTGTGTCCCTAGATTTTGAGCTTCAAGACAAACCACTTTCCCTTTTAGGGGGCATTTATGGTGGCCGCGTTGTAGAAGTTCAAAAACCCCTCTCTGTGGCTTTTGTTGAGCTTGGCTTTTCAAAGCCAGGGATGCTCCCTCTTAAAGAAGGAAATTTGCCGCCTTTAAAGCATGGCGATCGGGTGTTGGTGCAAGTCAGCCGTACTGAAAATCCTCTTGAAAACAAGGGGGTTCGTTTAACCCGCCTCATTACTTTGTCCTTAGGCAGCCTTCTTTACACTCCCTTTAAATTAGGATTAAGCCTTTCCCGACGTCTTGAAAATCGCCAAATGTTTAAAGATCTTTTGACTTTGGAATCAGAGGAGGGGGTTATCCTTCGCCACAATGCCCACCCGGAAGAGAATTTCCAACAAAACCTGACTCAATTACGGGAGGAATGGAAAGAGATTCAAAGGAAAATGGAGAGGCCACCTCCCACACTTTTAGAGAGAAGCACGCGCTCTTTAACGCCTTCCGATCATTTCATGCGCGTAAAGGCCTTTGATGATCGTTGTGAAGATGCCTGGGAGAGCCTTTCTTCCCAAGAAATTCCTCTTTCCAAGGGAGGCAATATATATATTGAAGAAACCCATGGTTTGACGGTGATCGATGTCAACAGTCAAGGAGCTCTCCATTATGCATTGCCTTTTAATCGAATGGCCATTGAAGAAGCCTTTCGCCAAATTACATTGCGGGAGTTGGGAGGTAAAATTGTGATTGATTTGATCCGTCCTCCTCAAGATATCAATCCTTGCCTAAAAGGACTAGCTTTACCCACAGATACGGAAATTTGGGGACTCTCTCCTATGGGACTTCTAGAGTTGACACGGCGGCGAAAACGGCTTTCACTTCCCCAAAGATTAAAACTTCAACTTAACTAAGGTGACTTGTTATGAGCTCCATTTGTCCAATATGTAAAAAACCCACCGTTTTTGAGTATCGCCCTTTTTGTTCAAAGCGTTGTGCAGACATTGATTTGGCCCGTTGGTTCCGCGGCGATTATAAAATTCCCGGAGAAGAGGAAGAAAAGGAAGAAGAAAATACTGAAGAAGAGTAGTTTTTGTGCCAAGAAGTAACTTTATAAAATCTTAACTTATTTTCCTGTAAACTAATAATCGAAAACCCCTATTCTTTAATGTGTATGGAGTACATGTATGGAAAGGAAAGACAGACTTCTCATTGTTGATGATGAAGTCGAAATATGCGAACTTCTGAAAGAAGTTGGTGAACAATGTGGGTATGAAGTAACTTATCTTACTTCTGGGGTCGAATTCTATCAAGTTGTCCAAAAGGTTGATCCTACATTTATTATTTTAGATCTGAACATTCCTGATCACGATGGTATAGAGCTATTACGCTATTTAGCTCAACATAATTCTATTGCTACTATAGTTCTTCAAAGTGGTCAGGATGAAAAAATTCTCTCTATCAGTACAAAGTTAGGTCAGGATATGGGCCTTTCTATGGAGCGTTATTTTCAAAAACCCTTAAAGCTTTATGAAATAGGGGCACTTCTCACAAAAGCTAAGGGAAGAGCCTCCCATTTTTCAATAGATTTTTTAAAAGATGCCATCGAATCTGGGAATCTCGTCCTCCATTACCAACCTAAAGTATCTTTTAAAACGAAGAAAATTATAGGTTTAGAAGCTCTTGTTCGTCTTAATATTCAAGGGCATTTGATCCCTCCCAATTCTTTCATTCCGTTGGCAGAAGAAACCAACCTCATTCGTCCATTAAGTCACCTGATTGTTCAACAAGCTTTTAAAGATTTTGTGGAATTTTTGAAAATCATTCCAGAACTTATTCTTTCTATAAACATGTCTCCAAAAACTTTCGATGATCTTCTTCTTCCCGATGAATTTTCTAAATTAGCTCAGAAAGCAAATATAAACTCCAATCAAATTTGTCTTGAAATTACAGAGACCGCCTTTATGGAAAAACGCACTATGCTTGCAGATATCATTACCCGTTTTCGAATTAAGGGATTTGTGCTTTCTATCGATGATTTTGGAACGGGCTATGCTTCTTTAAGTGAGCTCTATAACCTGCCCTTCAATGAGCTAAAAATTGACAAGTCGTTTGTTAGTGAAATTGAAAGTGACTTAGAAGCGAAAACAATTGCTCAATCTGTCATTTCACTCGCTCATAACTTAGGGTTGAGTGTCACTGCAGAAGGAATTGAAACAAAGGGTGCTTGGGATGTTTTGGAGCAATATGGATGTGATATTGCCCAAGGTTTTTATATTAGTAAGCCTCTGGAAGAAGATATTTTAAAGAAATGGCTTACTCAATATAAAGAGGGATTTATTCATCCATGATAAATTCAAACGCCATAAACATCCAAAATCATAAATATATGAAAATGGCCGTAGATCTTATGGGCATCATTTGTGTTCTGATTGGTCTTTTTACCATGGTGATGTGGAAAATTCATAGAGTTGATCTTTTAGTTTATATGGGCTCTACAATGTTTTTTAACACGGCTTTGTGTTTTTTTTTCTCAGGAGTTGCCCTTTTATTCCTTGAAACTCGTTTTTCCTCTATCGCCAAAATTCTAGGGGTGATTATTGTTCTTTTTTCAGCTGCTGTGCTTTCTCAGGATATATTTCATATTAACCTGGGTATCGATGAGTTATTTGAGGATTTTTACTATCAGCTTCCTGGAGCCATCCCGGGCCGAATGGCTATTCAAACATCTGTCAATTTTATCTTGTCAGGCATTGCTCTTACTGTTCTGAGCGACAAAAAGCTAACTCGTCTAAAAATACTTGCGGGGCTTATTTTAAGCTCACTTGTGCTTGTAATAAGCCTTATGGCTATTTTTGGGTATTTTTTACATTTAACTCAATCATATGGTTGGCAACTTGTTAATCCCATTTCTATTAATACGGCCATTACCTTTCTATTCCTTGGATTTGGCCTTATTCTCTATGCTATTTGGAAAAGTATTCACACCAGAATTCTCATCGCGAATTATGTTCATTACATCATTTTTATTTCTATTGTTTTTGGGGCATTTCTCTTATATCAAGCATTGATAAGTCAAACGCATCATATCCTCCCTGAAATTATCCTAGGAATTGGGGTTCTATTTGCTTTTTTCCTTTCTTTTTCTTTCCGCTCCAATCTTATTGCCTACAATAGAGCCCAAGAGCTCCAAAAGATTCAGGTTAATCTTATGATGGCTCAGGAAATTGCTAATTTAGGAGGATGGGTCTGGGATTTAAGGGAAAACAAGATTAATTTTACTCCCCAAGCTCTAAAATTGTTAGGACTTGATGTTAATCAAAGAACGCTTCCTGCTGATCAATTCTTTTACCTTATCCATCCTAATGAAACAGAGAACCTTAAAAACGCTATCGCTACAATGAAAAGTGGCAGGTCAGGATATTCAGAGATTTACACTTTTATTCGTCCCGATAAGGAGACGCGGCAAATTCGTTTTTCCGCTGAAGTCAGTGCGTTTTTTAACCATTTTCCCATTGAAATTTCAGGGATTTTACAAGATGTCACTAAATTAAAAATTTTAGAGGAAGAGCTGCATCAATCTCAGAAGTTAGAACTTATTGGCCAATTAACGGGCGGAATCGCTCATGATTTCAATAATATTCTTATGATTATTCAAGGAAATTTAGAGTTGCTTTCCTTTATGATGGATCAAGAAAGCAAGGAATATAAAAAAATCGAGACAGCTTTAACTGCCTGTGCACGAGGGTCAGCCTTAACAAAACGTCTTTTAGCTTTTGCTCGACAGAAAACCCTTAATCCAGAAGTTTTTGATATTAAAAGCTATATGGAAAATTTTTCCCATATTCTACAGCCAACTTTAGGTGAATCTATCGAGGGTTCTATTGAGATTGAGCCTATCCTAGCTAAAATAAAAGTCGACCCTAATCAATTAGAAAGCGCTCTTTTGAACCTTATTGTCAACGCACGAGATGCAATAGGGCAGGGGGGCAAAGTTAAGATAAAGGTGGATAACATCTCTTCTGAGCAAACAGAACTTATGAAAAAGAATAAAATCCCCTTTGGATCTTATGTACATATCTCAATAAGTGATTCTGGATCAGGAATTCCTCCTGAACTTATGAAACATATTTTTGAGCCCTTCTTTACAACCAAACCCCCAAATAAGGGAACGGGGCTCGGGTTAAGTATGGTAAAAAGTTTTGTCGAGCAATCACAAGGATATATCACTCTTTCCAGTGATGTCGGCGCAGGAACAACGATTGATTTATACTTCCCTACTTTTGCCCATAAAGAGGAACAAGGTCTTGAACTTCAATCAGCAACAGAGAAAGATTTCCTTAAAGGCGGAGAGACGATCCTTGTAACTGAAGATGAAGAGGAGGTGAGGGTCACTGCAGTGGAATTTCTCAAAAATCTTGAATACACTGTATTAGAAGCCCAAAATGGTGATAAGGCCTATGAAATTTTAAGAAAAAATAAGATTGATCTTCTTTTCACCGACGTAGTGATGCCAGGAAGTTTGAGTGGGGCAATGCTTGCAGAAAAAGCCATAAAATTATATCCCTCCCTTAAAATTTTGTATACTTCCGGCTATCCAGAAAAAGTAAAAGGTAATGGGCATATTTTATCCCCCTTAATTATCAAACCTTATAAATTAATGGATCTGGCTGTAACGATTAAAAATCTTTTGCAGAAGTCCAATTCCGATAAATAATTTCTTTCGTTTGAGCTAATGCCAAAACCCCAAAGTTTGTCATCTCCGTGAAGGCTCAGTAGTGTCCGGGGAAAGTTGAAACAGACTAACATGAGTAAAAACCAAAAGAAAGTTGCTTGGATGATTCAAGTGA
>JAIESK010000083.1 GCA_019746105.1 Alphaproteobacteria bacterium | reverse complement strand
AGAAGCCGGATACATGACTGATGCTTATTCTCTGTCAAAAAATCTCTTGACTCGCACGGCAGGTCCATACATGACATATTTTGGAATAAAAATAAAAGGTTGTCATCCTGAGGAGCTCCGAAGGAGCGAACTCAGGATCTTTTCAACACCAGAGTTGATGACACCCCTCAAACCCTGTCAAACTTCTCCTTGTTTTCTGAAGAGAGTTTGACTGTCAGGTGGGCCTTATCCTCATCATCCTTGCGAGAAACAACTTCCCCATGGGCGTAAAGCCAGGCGATTTTTTTACCCTCCGAAAGGGGTAAGGAAAAGGTGTAGGGTTTATCTTGCCGTGCAAGAAAGGTATCAACTTTCTCTAAAAGCGATTCAATCCCCGCTCCATCAAGGGCCGAGACTAAACACTGAGCTGGATTAACAGCCCTCTTGGCTTGGGCACTGAAAAACCTCACTTGTTGGCGCGTTAAAAGATCGGTTTTGTTTAAAACCTCAATGCCATGTTCTTCATAGGCTTTCTCAAGCCCCAGTTCTTCGATCACCGTCAGCACATCTCTCTTTTGGGCTTCACTTTCCGGATGAGAGATATCGCGAACGTGGAGAATAAGGTCGGCCTCCATGACCTCTTCAAGGGTCGCCCGGAAGGCGGCCACGAGTAGGGTAGGGAGGTCGGAAATAAAGCCCACCGTATCGGAGAGGATGATCTCGCGTCTTGAAGGCAAGGTCACCCGCCGCATGGTGGGGTCAAGGGTTGCAAAAAGAAGATTTTCTGCCATGACGTCGGCGCGGGTGAGGCGATTAAAGAGGGTGGATTTTCCGGCGTTTGTATACCCCACTAAAGCCACTACAGGGTAGGGGACGCGCTTGCGGGCTTTGCGGTGAAGACTACGGGTTTGCTGAACTTTGTGAAGCTCTTTTTTAATGCGAATGATGCGCTCATCAATCATGCGGCGGTCAAGTTCAAGCTGAGTTTCACCAGGGCCACCCACAAAGCTCAAACCGCCGCGCTGGCGCTCTAAGTGGCTCCAGGAGCGGACTAAGCGGCTGCGCTGATATGTCAGGGCGGCAAGCTCGACCTGAAGGCGTCCTTCGGCCGTACGGGCCCGGGTGCCAAAGATTTCGAGAATCAAGCCTGTTCTATCAATAACTTTGCAGTCCCATGCCTTTTCAAGATTGCGTTGCTGTACAGGAGAAATAGGGGCATCAATGAAGACAAGATCGACGTCGAGGCCTTTCAGGGGGCCTTGAAGATCTTCCACATGACCTTTGCTGATATAGGTTGCTGGCCGGATGGTGTGCTGTTTGAAAAATTCGGTGCCCTTGATATCCAGTTGAATGGCTTCAGCCAAGCCTTTAGCTTCTTCAAGGCGTGCTTCAGGGTCAATGACGCGGTGGGCGCCTTGGACGATATAGGGGCAAATAATGAAAACAGCCCCGGAGGACTTGCGTCCCGGGGCAGCCCAATCACTGTTTTTGGTCACAAATTTTAATTCTCTTCGTTTTTTGTACCGTCTTGATCTTCATCATAAAGTTTGATGGGGTCAACGGGCATGACCGTAGAAATAGCATGTTTGTATACGAGTTGGGAATGGTTATCGCGTCGCAGCAAAACAGAAAAACTGTCAAACCATGTCACGATCCCTTGTAATTTCACGCCATTGACGAGAAAAAGTGTTACAGGTGCTTTTGTCTTTCTAAGTTGATTTAAAAAGATATCTTGTAAGTTGTTTGGTTTTTCAGCAGCTGCCATGATCTTACCCCTTTTTATTTATATTTTATCTCAATTAAATATTGAAAGATTATGTGCTTTCAATTTCATTTTTGGTCTATATCTTATTAATATCAGGAGTATCTTAAAAATTGGTTACCAACCCAAAATAAATTACATATTTAGCCAAAGTTTAGGGACAGTTTACAGATTTTTAATCAATTTCGCAAGGCCCATACAGTCTTTTGCGAGTATAATATCCTTTTGCCGAGAGGCTTCACCCGTACCCACGACGACGGGAACGCAGCCGCTAGCGCGTGCACAGTAAACGTCTACGATGGAATCGCCGACAAACCAAACGTTATGGCTGGCTTGAATGGGGCTGTCTTTTAAGGCCGTGTGAACAGGAATGGCAGATGGCTTATCTTCGGCAGTATCTCGCGCGCCAATGACTTTATGAAAATGGCTATCCCACCCAAGGTGATTCACTTCTTTACGCAGGAGATTACCAACTTTATTGCTGACAATTCCTAAGTAAATACCTCGCTCTTTCAGATCTTTAAGAAGGTTATCAGCGCCTTCAAGCATTTTAAGCTCAAGCAAATGGAGTTTTACAACGGATTCGTAAAAAATGCGTTCGCCTTCCTCATAATGCTTGCCAAAAAGGTCTTGAGCGGCATCTCGCATGGAATGGTGAGGCTTGCTCCAGAATTCATCGACAGTCATCTCAGGCAATTCTAGGGAGCGCCTTGCAACGTTGATACTGTCAAAGGCAACGCGCCAACTATCTACAAGGGTGTTATCCCAATCAAAAAGAATGGCTTGGGGCAATTTACGGGGATAGGTTTCTGGAATCATTGGGTATCCTTAACTTTCAACAATAAGACAGCTTTTAGGCGTCGCTTCTGCCAGTATCTTTAGCAGATCGGGTAGATCTAACGCAACACATCCGTCAGTTGGGGTGCTTTCTGGACGGCGAAGATGCACAAAAATGGCACTTCCTTTCCCCTTAACGACTGGGGCATCATTATGACCCACAACTAGAATTATATCATAAAGATGGTCGGTGCGCCATAAATCTTCGTGGCGGCCCTCATAAGGTTTTTGAATGTGTGTGTTATAAGCGGGATCCGCTATATCGTCGCACCAACCGTCCTGAGAGGTGAGGGGGCTTAACGGAAGAGAAGTTTTTGGAGCGGTGAGGCGATCAGCACGATAGAAAACTTTCCGGAAAGGAAAGCTGCCGATAGGGGTTGCACCATCTCCTTCTTTTTTATCTTCTCGAATACCTCCACGGCCCCAAGTGCAGGGGAGAAGGTTTTCTCCCCACCACAAGTGACTTCGCTTTTTGAGGATAAGATTCATTTCTCATAATGATCCGCAACCAGGCGATTCAAGAGGCGCACACCAAAAGCTGTGGCTCCCTTAGCACAGAAAGGCAAGTCTTTTGATGTCCATGCCACACCTGCAATGTCCAGGTGAGCCCAGGGAAATTTATTGGTAAAGCGCTGGAGAAACTTGGCGGCAGTGATACTGCCTCCACCCCTTCCGGTGGAGGTGTTCCTGACGTCAGCGATATCGCTGTTGATGTCTTTATCATAAGCCTCATCCATCGGAAATTCCCATAACAGCTCGCCCACTTTTTCTCCAGCAGCCAACAAATTCTTGCTGAGTTTTTCATCAGAGGAAAAGAGGCCAGCGCGTTCACTGCCAAGGCAAATGACCATAGCGCCCGTGAGGGTCGCAAGATTCACCATAAACTTGGGCTTAAACCGCTCTTGGGTATACCAAAGAGCATCGGCCAGTACCAGGCGACCTTCAGCATCTGTATTGATGACCTCAATGGTTTGACCTGACATGGATTTGACGACATCTCCAGGGCGCTGTGCCGAACCAGAGGGCATGTTTTCAACGAGCCCTACAACACCCACCACATTCACTTTGGCTTTCCGCCCAGCGAGAGCCTTCATGAGGCCAATCACCACGCCGGCGCCAGCCATATCATATTTCATTTCTTCCATGTTAGCGGAAGGCTTTATAGAAATACCGCCCGAATCAAAGGTGACTCCTTTGCCTATAAAGGCGATGGGAGCCTCATTTTTAGCTCCGCCCTCCCACTGCATCACAACGAATTTTGGTTCATGCACACTTCCTTGAGCAACGCCAAGGAGGGCTCCCATGCCTAATTTTTGCATCTCTTTTGTGTTGAGAACTTCAACTTTGACGCCATCCTTCTTAAGGGTTTCTGCAGCTTTAGCAAGAGTTTCAGGGATAATCACATTGCCTGGCTCAGAGACCACAGTTCGTGTAAAAAAGACGCCTTCTGCAATGGCAGACAAGGATTTAAAGTGTTTTTCCGTTGCCGCAAGGTCGGGTGTCATAAAGGTGATTTTCTTGACATTGTAAAGTTCATCAGGTGTTTTTGTCGTGAAATATTTTTCAAAACGCCAGGATTTAAGAAGAGCTCCATAGGCAAGATTGGCTATTAACTCCTCATCTTTACAGCCTTTAAGGTCATATATTTCAACAGCGCCTTCGCCTGAAGGAGAGGCGGTGAGAGCTTGGGCAATAGAGCCCCCGATTTTTATAGATTGTATTTCATTTTGATCTGAACTTTTTCCAAGGCCTATCAAGATAAATTGGGTGCCTTCGGGAGAAAACACAGATAATGATTGGTTGAGTTTTCCCTTGAAACGCGACTTCTTAAGGGACGCGCTCAGAAAACCTTTTAATGTTTCATCCCATTTTTGGGTGGGTTCAGGGAATTTGTTTTCTTCATAAACACCTAGGCAAAGTACGTTTGCGGAAGCTGGTTTTTGAAATGCAATTTTGACTGACATGATGTTTTTTATCCTTTTTCTAAAAGAGTATTAAAACTCTTCCTGTAGCTCATAGTCAATGGTTCTTGAAAAATATTGTTTATTTTAATATTTTCTTTAACCAAACTTAATTATGGTATAAGAAAGTTAATTGTTGCCATTGGAGGAGAGGGTGTTCCGTCACCACTTATTTTTTATAGTTTTATTGGGAATTTGGACGAATGCTTCCTTAAGCAGGGCTGAGGAACTTCAGCCTCATCGTGCTTACTATACAATCTCCATGATAAGTTTACCTTCCATTAAAAGTACCGTCACTGATGTGCGTGGGACCATGATGCTTGAGCTCTCCAAAACTTGTGATGGCTGGGCGTCTCAGCAGGTTTCCGATGTTCGGCGTTATTCAGGAGAAGACGAGGTGGAGCATATTCGGTGGGGTAACGTAACCTTTGAATCTGCGGATGGTCGCATTTTCAAATTTAATACCTTTCGCAAAGTGGATGACGAACTTGTAGAAGATATTCGAGGCAAAGCTACCAAAGGCGCAAAAGGGATTGAGGTTAGTTATCAAAAACCAAATGAGCTGATGTTGAAATTACCTGAAGGTACACTGTTTCCCCTGGAATATACACAGGGATTACTTAAAATCGCTGAGGAGGGAGAGCATATGTATCCCCATGTTGTTTTTGATGGCAGTAGTACGGAAGGCCCCTCGGAAATTGATGCATTTGTGGGCGAAAAAAAGGTAACAGCTGGGAATCCAGCAGCTGAGAGAGCTCATCAATTTGCAGCACAGCCCTTTTGGCCCGTCCGATTTTCTGTTTATGGAGAGGGGGGCGGTCAATATGAAGCAGAGTATACGACAACTCAGGAGCTTTTACCGAACGGCATTATCAAGCAATATGTGATTGATGATGGAACAATTAAAATTCGTGGTGTTCTTGATCGCATTGAAGTTTTACCAAAAGAAGGTTGTTAGTTCTTGACAGAGGGCGGGAAAACAGTATTATTCCCACAGTTTTCAATATGGATTTATAGCTATGGCAAAGCAAAACACAATTTCGATTAAGATGGAAAGCACTGCAGGAACGGGCTTTTTTTATGTAAAAACAAAAAATCCGCGTAAATTAACGGAAAAATTAGTGATGCGTAAATACGATCCAAAAGTACGTAAGCACGTTGAATTCAAAGAAACTAAGATTAAATAGTTCTAAGGGGAAATTATAAAGTTTCCCCTGTAGCATTAAGAATTAATGCCCTAACGCAGGTAGGGGACACCCACTGAAAATTTCCAATGCGCTTCTATCAACTTATTTTAATAAATTATTTGATTTCTCTTCAGCCTTAAGAAAACTTTTTCTGTTTTGTTTCAATGTAATCTGGTGGCGTATTTTCAAGGCGTAGAAGGAAGAAAAAGAAGGCTCCTAAAACAGTAATACCAGAAACCATCACATAAGTTATTCCATAACCCCAAATATCAGCGGCTCTTCCGAGAATAGGCTGGGTTACTACGCCCCCACTTGATCCCATTAAGTTACTTAATGACAGAATGGTTGCACGCTGTTTTGAGGGAATCAATGAATTTATTAAAGCTTGATAAATAGGGTCACTCATGGCGAATGAAATTGCCCAAATGCCGACCATCACAACCGCAAAATAGAAATTTGCAATGATGCCCAAAAAGAAAAGAGCTAAACTTCCTAAAAAAACGAGGCTAAGTAAGATCGTTGTTCTCCGAGAAAAAAACTGACGAATATAATGGACAAGAAGTCCTCCAACGATCTGCGCTCCTGCAATACCTGCTGCAGCAAGTCCAGCAATTGAATACGCATTGGGGTTTCCGTAAAGCTCAAGCAGATAAGGTTGCAATGCATAAAAGCAATAAATTCCAGCTCCTACTGTGAAGGGCATGCTAAGCATTAGCCACCGCACTGGGCGATTTTTTAATCCGTATTTGAAGGAATATATAAACTGTTCTTTAATATGTTGAATTAGCTTTTCTGGTTTTGCAGGTGTAAATCCTTTATCTTTCATGAAAAGAAAGGCAAGAATAAATGTAATGATTAATAGAAATGCGCGTAAAATATAAGGAAAAGCTAAATTTGAAATTTGTGCGATCACCCCTCCAGCGACTGACCCCAACAACATCGAAGCGCCTATAGAAATTTGTCCTTTTGCAAAGACGGGTTCAAGATCGCCTGTATAGCCTGAAGCCTCCATGGCATCCACCAACCAAGCTTCTGTTGCACCAGAAAAAAATGTAAATCCTAGGCCAAGGAAAATGGAGACCAAAGCCCACATCCAAAAGGGTGTTTCAAATGTCCAAAAAAGCACATAAACAAGTGTCGATATCATCAGCGTTATTACCCCAAGAAGGTAGGAGATTCGCCTTCCCCAAGAGTCAGCCACAATACCCGTCGGAATTTCAAAGATGACTTGACCGGCTGTAAAAAATGCATTGGCAGCAAAGGCTTCGAGGTTATTTAAACCTGCATTAAGAAGGAAGAGTGTATTAATCCCCCAAATAAGGGAAGTCGCAAGAGTTGAAAAGAATGTTAAGGTGAGGAAAACGCGTTGGATATGTTGTGCTTCTGGCGTCAATGAGCAGTCCTTTTTAAGGAAGTATATTTTATTATTCCCAAGTATCATAACATTGAATCGGTTGCTGATGAAGAAATTGTGTTATGCATAATCGTTTACTATAAAAAACATTTCATTTTAAAGAAAAAATGATTGATTTTAATATAAAAATATATCATTATTAATAACTTTTTATGTTTAGGTGCGTTGATGACATACTTTTTATATTTCACGACTGTATTTGTGTGGGGGTCTACCTGGTATGCGATTGCCTGCCAGTTGGGGACGGTACCCATTGATATTTCTGTGTTCTATCGCTTTGCTTTAGCTTCCATTCTCTTGTTCGCATGGTGTTTTACGAAAAAAAGTAACATGAAGTTTTCATGGAAAGATCATATATCGTTTGTTTTTCAAGGATTTTTTCAGTTCTCTATGAATTACTTAGCGGCCTATGAGGCCACATCCCACATCTCAAGTGGCTTAAATGCGGTTGGATTTTCCATGATTCTTGTCTTTAATATTATGAATAGCGCTCTCTTTTTTGGAACACGATTAACAACAGCTGTTTTCCTGGGGACTTTAAGTGGACTGTTGGGAATCCTTGTCATTTTCTGGCCTTCTATTATGTCCTTTGATCTATCAAATTCAGGAATTTTGGGAATTATGTTTAGTCTTTTATGTGCTGTTTTTGCATCCTTTGGAAATATGATTTCAGCCTATAACCAAAAACGAAATATTCCTGTGATGGAAAGTAATGCTTATGGGATGGGGTATGGCGCTTTGTGGCTTTTGTTGATGATTTTTCTCACGGGAGATGTTTTCCAATTTGATTTATCTTTTGGGTATATCAGCTCCCTTGTTTATCTCTCCGTTCTCGGCACTATCGTTGCTTTTTGGAGCTATCTGACCCTTTTAGGGCGTATCGGGGCGTCTCGCGCAGCTTATGTGCATGTTTTAACGCCGGTGGTGGCTTTGCTCCTTTCAACCCTCTTAGAGGATTTTGTGTGGGAGTCTCATATCTTTGCCGGAGTAGGGCTAATTCTTCTTGGCAATGTAATTATCCTTGCTCGGAAGTCACCAAAAAAGAGTCCAGTAAGCCTACCTAAAAGGCGGCTCGTCAAAGTTGCGTAATTTACGCGAGTGAATGACCATATCGCCCTTATGAAGCTCTTCTTGTAAGATGCGTATGGTTTCAATGCCAATGCGCAAATGCTCAGAGACACTCCTTTTATAAAAGGTCTGGGCCATGCCTCTAAGTTTTAGCTCGCCATGAATAGGTTTGTCGGACACGCACAGGAGGGTGCCATAGGGAATGCGCATGCGAAAGCCATTGGCTGAGATGGTAGCGGATTCCATATCAAGGGCAATGGCTCGGCTTTGGCGGAAACGTTCCATCATTTCTTGGGAGCGTAATTCCCAATTGCGGTTATCGGTTGAAACAATTGTTCCCGTGCGCATACGGTCTTTTAAGTTGATTCCTAGCTCCCCCGTGACATTTTCCACGGCTTTTTCAAGGGCAGTTTGAATTTCTGCGATAGGAGGAATAGGAACCCAGGTAGGAAGATCTTCATTCAAAACATGATCTTCTCGTACATAAGCATGGGCAAGAACATAATCTCCTAAGCGTTGGCTGCGCCTGAGGCCTGCACAGTGGCCTAACATAAGCCAGCAGTGGGGTCTTAAGACGGCCAAGTGATCTGTAATTGTTTTCGCATTTGTCGGACCAACACCAATGTTAATAAAAGTAATGCCTTGATTATCTTTCCTTTTAAGGTGGTAAGCAGGCATCTGCGGTAGAGATTGCATTTCATGAGACTTACCATGCTGACATTTATTGCGAGGGTTATGGGTAATAATATCCCCGGGTTCGACAAATTCACAATATTCATCACTTGTCTCTAGAGATTGATGAGCATATTGAATAAATTCATCGACATAGCGCTGATAGTTGGTAAGAAGGATAAAATGTTGGAAATGCCTTGCAGATGTTCCACAATAATGGTGAAGGCGTCCGACAGAGAAATCTACCCGCTCTGCTGTAAAAAGAGCCAGTGGTAAGGGTTGACCTTTGCGAACCTTAAAGGTTCCATTCACAATGCTGTCATCAACGACGCTTAGATTAGGAAGAGCAAATTCAATAGAGCTTTGCCATAATTTTTCCGGTTGAAAGGTTTCTGAATCCCACTCATCTACAAAGGGTAAAGGAATGGGCCAATCACTTTCTCCAACCACGACGGGCGTTTTATGGTGGATGAGGAGAAGCTCGATTTGTTTGCGATAGTAGGAATCAAAAAGATCCGGACGTGTAAGGGTGGTTCCATAGGTCCCTGCCTCTAGAACCGCACCAAAGGCCACCCGATGATCAACGTTAAGGTTCCGACTAGAAATTTTTATGCCCAGGTAAGGATAGGTTGCCTTGGAAAGATTGGGAAACTTTGCAGGCATTTTTTTTAAATCAGCGAGATTTAAAAAAGCCTCACGAATAAGAGAAATATTCTTATTGTAGATTGCCGTAATACGCTCAACAGCAGCATCCGCATCCCAAAATTCTTCTAAGTCTTTAACGTTTCCGTGGCCTTCAGCAAGTTCTGTGGCTTTTTTCTTTGTCATGGTTTGTTCGTACTCGTCTTGTTTTTATTTTGATGGACACGTACCATTGATCCATCGGGTCGCTTGACGCAGTCACCCTCTTTAATATTATAAGTTTGCATAAAGCTAGCTGTTGCTTTGTCAGCCTCGGCTTGATTATCAACAATTGTGCTTTCCAGTAGCTCTGCTTTCTTTTTCCCATCAACAAAACAATTTGCGGTATACATCAATTTATTATTAGGGGCAGGAGAAATTATCGTTGAGATGCATTCACAATATTGATTGGCCTTAAGGGGTAGCATGCTTGCTAATAAAAGAAGCGTGTTTAAAAAAAGTTTCATGCTTTTATCCTTTTTGATCGTTGCTCTTTTTTCCTGCATGGGTTTCTACATATTCTATTATTTTTGTAGCAACGTCGATACCTGTTGAAGTCTCAATGCCTTCAAGCCCTGGAGAGGAATTTACTTCCATTACAACGGGTCCGTGATTGGTGCGCAGCATATCAACACCACAGACATTTAAACCCATTAGATGGGCGCTGCGTACAGCGACGGAGCGCTCTTCAGGGGAAATTTTCACTTTGGTAGCTGTGCCTCCACGGTGAAGGTTTGAGCGAAACTCACCAGAAGCGCCTGTGCGCATCATGCTCGCAACAACTTTCCCTCCCACAACGATACAGCGAATGTCCGAAGCTCCAGCTTCTTTAATATATTCTTGAAGTAGAATGTTCACATTCACCTTTCGAAAAGCTTCGATTACGCTTCGAGCGGAACTGCGAGTTTCGCCTAAAACAACTCCCAAACCTTGGGTACCTTCTAAAAGCTTGATGACAAGAGGAGCGCCGCCCACCATCTCAATCATGTCATCCGTATAGGCTGTGGAATGGGCAAACCCTGTCGAAGGAAGCCCAATACCACGGCGGGCTAAAATTTGCATGCATCGCAACTTATCGCGGGAGCGGCCGATGGCAACGGAATCATTTAAAGGCCAAACTCCCATGATTTCTAGTTGACGTAAGACAGCAAGGCCATACATGGTAATAGACGCACCAATCCGAGGAATGACAGCGTCATAGCCCTCAATAGATTCCCCCTTGTATTTAATTTGAGGATTATGAGGGGCGATATTCATATACACTTTAAGAGTATCGATAATATCCAACTGATGGCCACGAGATGTTGCGACAGCAAGCAAACGCTGATGCGAATATAATTTGGGATTTCGGGCCATCATTAAAATTTTCATGTTTATAATTATCTCAGAAGAAATTTACTTTTTCGTTAACGAGTCTTGTGACTTAGCAGAAAAGAGTGTGCAGGGTCCACAAGAACTTCTTTTTTTAAGGCGGCACGTCCAATAAGCATACGAAATCCCATTTCATCACGGTTAGCAAGAGAGAGTTGAACAAGAGTGGAATACTCTCCAATTTTAAGATGAGTCTCAATAATAAAGCGTCTTTGCCGATGGCCGGTGGAGCTTGTAATCCAGCGATAATCCACGATGGGACTAATGCACGTATAAACGATAGTATCATTATCTTGAATTGGGTGAATATCAAATTTAACGTAGTCTTGACCACTATGTTTTACAATTGAAAGTTGAAAGGCATGAAGGCTTGATGTTTTTGCTCCTGTGTCAATTTTCACTTTAATGTGATCAATTCCTAATTCTGGAAGTTGTGCCCACTCACGCCAGCCCACAACAAGCTTTGGTCTTTTAAGTCTACGCTTCATGAATGGAGAGGCATCATTTGACTAGGACGTCGCCCAGAAAAAATATGCACATGATAGTGGAAAATAACTTGTCCCCCTTCTTCTCTATGGCTGGAGAGAAGCCAAAAACCTTTATTTTCTAAGTCAAGGGAGGTAATGACATTATGAATGGCTTTTGTAAAACCCGTGATTTCAGCAGGAGAAGCTTTTTCTGAGAAATCAAAAAAAGACATATAGGCCCCTTTAGGAATTACAAGAATATGGACAGGGGCCCTGGGAGCGATGTCATGAAAGGCTAAAGCATACTCATCTTCATAAACAACTTGAGCAGGAAGCTCTTTGCGTAAGATACGCGCAAAAATGTTGTTTTTATCATACTTCATGTAATCTCCCTTATCTCAAGATGACAAGTCTATCACTCTTATGTTAGTTTTCTATAAGTATTAACATATTTTAGGAAAATGGCCAATGATGCAAAATGAGTCTAATTCATGGCATGGAACTACAATCCTTTCCGTTCGAAAAGGAAACGAGGTGGTCGTTGCAGGCGATGGTCAGGTGACAATGGGGAACTTAATTTTGAAGTCCAATGTCCGTAAGGTGCGTCGTTTAGGAAAGGGAGATGTAGTCGCTGGTTTTGCTGGCTCTACGGCTGATGCTTTGGCGCTTTTTGAGCGCTTGGAAGCAAAGCTTGAACAAAATCCACATCAACTTATTCGCGCTTGCGTAGATTTAGCCAAGGATTGGCGCAAGGATCGCTACTTGCGCCGCTTAGAAGCCATGATGGCGGTTGTAAATTCTTCCCATTCCCTTATTCTTACGGGAACAGGAGACGTGTTGGAGCCGGAAGATGGATTAATCGGTATTGGCTCTGGCGGTCCCTATGCCTTGGCAGCAGCAAGGGCTTTGTTGGATACAGACGGGATGACCGCGTCGACCATTGCGGAAAAGGCGATGAATGTGGCTGCCGATTTGTGTATATATTCAAATAAAAATATTATTATTGAATCTGTTTAAGGTTTTGACATGAAATTAGCTCACTTTACACCTCGAGAAATTGTATCAGAATTGGATCGTTTTATTGTTGGTCAAAATGAGGCGAAACGCGCTGTTGCCATAGCTCTTCGCAATCGGTGGCGGCGCTTGCAGTTGGAAGGGCAACTGCGTGAAGAAGTTTTGCCTAAAAATATCCTTATGATTGGCCCTACTGGTGTTGGAAAAACTGAGATTGCCCGCCGCCTTGCTCGGCTTGCGAATGCTCCTTTTATTAAGGTTGAAGCCACAAAATTTACGGAAGTTGGCTATGTGGGTCGTGATGTAGAGCAAATGATTCGAGATTTGGTTGAGATCTCTATAAATATGACGCGGGTACGTTTACGAGCTGAAGTGCATGCGAAGGCAGAAATTCTTGCAGAAGAGCGAGTTATAGATGCTCTAGTAGGTGAAAATGCAGGAGAAGAAACCCGGCAAAAATTTAGAGAGAAACTAAGAAAAAATCAATTAGATGATCGTGAAGTTTCCATTGAACTTCAGGATACAAGTAACTCTCAAATGCCCACCATTGATGTTCCTGGCTTGCCAGGAGCTCAAATGGGCATGATTAACTTAGCAGATATTTTAGGGCGTACCGGGCCGCCGCGGACTGTTGAAAGAAAAGTATCAGTTAAAGAGGCCTACGAACTTTTAATTGGAGAGGAAGGAGATAAGCTCTTAGATCAGGATAAAGTCATAAATGAAGCCCTCCGGAGTGTTGAAGAAAATGGGATTGTCTTTATTGATGAGATTGATAAAATTTCAGCACGTGGGGAAACTGGCGGTCCTGATGTAAGTCGTGAGGGCGTGCAACGAGATCTTCTGCCTCTTATTGAAGGCACTATGGTTTCTACGAAACATGGTACAATTAAAACAGACCATATTTTATTTATCGCTTCAGGAGCTTTCCATACAGCAAAGCCTTCTGATCTTTTGCCCGAGCTCCAAGGAAGATTGCCCAATCGGGTTGAGTTAAAAGCGCTTAGCGCCGATGATTTTGTTCGGATTCTTACGGAACCAGAAACAAATCTTATTCGTCAGTACCAGGCACTTCTTAAGACAGAGGGTGTAGAACTAACTTTTAAAGAGAATGCTATTCGGGAAATAGCTGACTTGGCAGCCCAAGTGAATCAAAATGTAGAAAATATTGGTGCGCGCCGTTTGCATACAGTTATTGAAAAACTTTTGGAAGAGATTAGTTTTGAGGCCCCTGAAAAGCGTGGGGAGAAAATTGTGATTACGGCTGAACATGTTCAAAAGTCTGTGGGCGATTTGGCAAAAAACTCAGATCTATCAAAGTTCATCCTTTAGGGAATAACGTATGGCCATTAAAAAAAATATTACAAAGAGAAAAAAATACCCTCTAAAATATGAAGGAAATTTGGTTATTTTTATACTCTCCTTTATTCTCTTCTTTCCCTTAGCCATTGTTTTAGGGATGAAAAATGGGGTGTTTTTAAAAAATAATGCCTATTATTCTTTCTCCTATAATGGAAGTTATGGATGGCTTATTTTTTGGACTCTGCTCTTTTTTCCTATCGCCATTATTCTTGTTGTGATTAATGGAGCTGATCTTGTGGAAGAGAAAAAATCAAAACGTTAGAGGATTTTATACAATCGATAACGTTGTAAACCTTCCACGAGATAGTAGGTTTGCAACATTATTTACTTAATGGTGGTTGAGTATAGCAGCAGTAATTTATACCGTTTTCTGTGCAAGGCATTTCATCTCCTATGCAAGACGGCGTATTATCCTTGGTTGCAACGCAGTTAGAGGGGCATGCGTTTGTGCTATTTCCGACTTCGCTTTTAATTTGAAGAGGACTGGCAGCGAGGGAATCGATTGTCTCCAAAAGTAGGAGAGCGCTGAGGATGAAAATAACGCTATTTGTTTTGGACATTTTTTTCCTCCTTTACATCTTTTTGCGTAGAAATTGTTAGTCCTCTGTTAAAAAGGCGATTTTAAGTTTGAATGAAGAAGATATAAGTGCTGAGCAGAGAAATTCTTCCCCA
>JAIESK010000022.1 GCA_019746105.1 Alphaproteobacteria bacterium | reverse complement strand
CAACTTTCTTTTGGTTTTTACTCATGTTAGTCTGTTTCAACTTTACCCGGACACTACTGCGCCTCCGCGAGGATGACACATGGAGGTTTTTAGAGGTGCCCTTAAGCAATAGAAGGATGTAATAAAGTGGCTGAAGTTTATACAAAAGTGCTCATTATTGGAAGTGGCCCTGCTGGCTATTCCGCAGCAATTTATGCCGCAAGGGCGAATTTAGAGCCGGTTCTTGTCTCTGGTATGGAACCAGGGGGGCAATTGATGATCACAACGGACGTGGAAAACTACCCTGGCTTTGCGGATGTCATTCAAGGGCCGTGGCTTATGGAGCAAATGCGCCTTCAAGCCGAACACGTGGGAACGAAGATCATTCAAGATCATATTCAAGATATAGAGACAACTCAGCGTCCCTTCATCTGTCGGGGAGAAAATGGGACTATTTATAAGGCTGAAACTATTATTATCTGTACGGGGGCGCAAGCCAAATGGCTTGGGATTGAAAGCGAAACCAAGTTCCGGGGTTTTGGGGTGTCCGGTTGTGCCACTTGCGATGGTTTTTTCTTCCGCGGGAAAGAAGTGGCCGTTGTCGGTGGAGGCAATACAGCCGTTGAAGAAGCCCTTTATATGACCAATCATGCCTCAAAAGTAACCCTGATTCATCGCCGCGATCAACTGCGTGCTGAAAAGGTACTTCAAGAGCGTCTGTTTAAAAATCCAAAAATCCACATCCTTTGGAATCATGTAGTTGATGAGGTCATTGGAAAAGAAGGTCCGTTAACTGTGACAGGTGTTCGTTTGAAAAATACAATTTCAGGCGTTTTGTGTGACCTGCCCCTTGATGGCATTTTTGTGGCTATTGGTCATGTGCCGAATACCAAAATTTTCCAGGGGAAACTCAAGCTGGATGAGGAGGGGTATATCATTGGAGCGCCTTCCTCCACAGAAACCTCTGTGAAAGGCATTTTTGCGGCAGGAGATGTTCGTGATAAAGTCTACCGTCAAGCCGTGACAGCAGCGGGGATGGGATGTATGGGGGCCCTTGATGTGGCCAGTTTTTTACAGGATGAAGGGATTGTTTAAAGTCATTTATGGATTGGGATAAACTTAGAATTTTTTATAGCGTTGCCGAATCAGGAAGCTTTACACGGGCTGCTGCACGTCTTGATATTACCCAATCCGCCATTAGCCGTCAGATTAGTGGTCTTGAAAGCCGCATGGGCGTCCCGCTTTTTCACCGTCATGTCAGGGGATTGATTTTAACAGAGCAGGGAGAGCTTCTTTTGCGCACAATTCGGGAAGTCTTTTCTGATTTGGCGATGGCAGAGGCAAAGCTAACGGATAAGAAAGAGGGAGCCCAGGGGTCTTTAGCGATTTCCTGCACGATTGGATTTGGAACAACGTGGTTTATGCCACGTTTAATGCGGTTTTTGAAGAAAAATCCTGAAATATTAATCAACGTAAATTTTAGTGATGATCCCGTGGATGTATCAATTCGGGAGTCGGATGTCGCCATTTCTTCGGCAGTCATGCGGGATGAATCCTTAATTTATCATGAACTTATTTGTCGTCCTCTTTATTTTTATGCGAGTCGTAAGTATTTATTTAACCATGGGGTTCCTATAAAAGCAGAAGACCTTGATCGCCACAAATTAATTGCTTACTTTGATAAGGCTTTGTTGCCTTATGATGATGTGAATTATATTTTAACCTGTGGATCTCCTCCTGGAGTGATGCGGGAAGCTTATATTTCCATGAATAATCTTTATGGAATTGCAAAGATGGTCGAAACAGGAAGCGGTATTGGGTGTCTTCCGGTTTATATTGCCGAAAAGTTTAAAGACTTGGTGCAAGTTCTTCCTGATATCTCTCCTCCTTATGTGCGTTTTTATTTCGTTTATCCTCGTCAATTAAAAAACTCTCAACGTATCATCAAACTGTGGGAGTTTTTGCAACAAGAAGTGGCTAAAGATAATAAACAACAAGAAAAGTTCGTCCCATGACATATAAATTTATTCTTTTTGAAAAAATAGACAAGGTGGGAGTCATAACCCTTAATCGACCAGAGGTGTTAAATGCTCTCGGAGCACAGCTCATGGATGAATTAGGGACGGTCTTAAATGTCTGTGAAAATGATAGTGCTATTCACTGTATGGTCTTGATGGGCTCAGAAAAAGCTTTTGCGGCAGGCGCTGATATTAAGGAAATGCAGACTAAAATTTATTCAGAAGCTTACCTTGAAGATTTCATTACAAAAGGCTGGGAGAAAGTGAGTGCTTGTCGAAAGCCCATTATAGCAGCCGTTTCTGGCTATGCTTTAGGGGGAGGATGTGAAATCGCCATGATGTGCGATTTGATCATTGCGGCAGAGTCAGCCAAATTTGGACAGCCTGAAGTGACCATTGGCACCCTCCCTGGAGCAGGAGGCACCCAAAGGTTAACGCGCTCTATTGGGAAGTCAAAGGCGATGGATTTATGTTTGACAGGACGTCTGATGGAGGCGCCGGAGGCAGAGAGGGCGGGTCTCGTTTCCCGCGTTGTTCCGGATAATAAATTAAAAGAAGAAGCTCTCGCCGTGGCTCATAAAATTGCCTCCTATTCCTTGCCCGTTGTGATGATGATTAAGGAGTCGGTGAATAGAGCCTTTGAAACGCCTCTCTCTGAAGGTTTGAGATTCGAAAGGCGTCTCTTTCAGGCTAGTTTTTCCCTTGAAGATCAAAAGGAAGGGATGGCAGCTTTTCTAGAGAAAAGAGCTCCTCAATTCAAAGGGAAGTGAATTAGATACTTAAAGACTCCTGGATCCCGCGATCAAGTCGCGGGACGTCAAAATTAGTTTAAAGGCTACAAATACCATTGACGCCCCGCGGATTTACCGCGGGGTCTAGAGAACAGTACCCTGGATCCGCAGTTAAACCGCGAGATCCTGAGTTCCACCTCGTTTTACTCGGGGTTTCATGATGACATTTTTCTTAATAGAAACAGATAGTTGCCATCCTGAAGAGCCACAACGTGGCGAGCTCAGGATCTTTTCAACAACATAATAGATCTAGTTTAATTGTTTGTTTAAGCCTAATAACCTTCTACATCAGGATCAATTATTAGGGAAAAGGGAGTAGAAAAATTGTGACTAGCGCTTGGAGGCAGCACCCCTTGAATTTCCCAATAACCTACTCCACCTCCTTTACCTTTTGAAAGCCAATGAGCTGTAAAGGTATTTATTACGGCTGATTTGACCCAATCTCGCGGAGTGTGATGCCCTCTATGGGGGCAGGGCTAGAGAATGTTTCTAGCGGCTTTTGCATTATTGCCTTGAGGCCGCTGAAGTCATTTGCTTCTCTATCAAGAGTTTTACTTTCTAATTTTCCTTCGTCCATGACATGAACAGTGACAGAAACTCCATATTTTAGGTGGGTTCCTCCATTTGCAAGGGCTTCTTCAATTAACGGGTCTATCGTTGACTCTACGTCTGACTCGTTAAGGGATGTTTTTGTTCTCGCCCCAACTAAAGCCCTTTGGGTTGCTCCCACTTGAACCTGCTCTTGGTTGTTTTGGTCCCTGTACTTTACATAGACTCTGGTTGAAACTGTTGAGGTGTCATTAAACTTGTTATCGAACTCTGTTGCGTGAGATTCCCTTTGTAAGGTAGCAAGTACACACAGTCCTGCCCCTAAAGTTAAAACTGACGTTCGGAGAAAGTTTTTAAGCATGATGATAGTCCTTTCTTTGAGTTAGACCTCCGGTATATTACAGAGGTAGGGGAGATTAATGATCCTCTGTGAATTCATAATATTTCTTTTTTCTTTATAATAAAAAAATATATTAAATCCTGCTAAGTAAGATAGTATCAAATTATATTAAAAGTGTCAAGGAATGTAATTCCCATATAATAATTAGATATTTTTAAAAAGCCCCTAAATACTGGGAAGATCCTGAACTTTTTTTCAGGATCTTTTGAGTATTATTAATGAGGTGGCGAGATGATCCTGGATCAAGTTCAAGGCAAAGATTCGGAATGATAACAGGGGGTTTTGCAACAGCCCATCTTATCCAAAGTTAGGTTTATTTACACCGCGGATCTGTCATGGTGCATTTGGAGTGAGGCGCTTGTTCGGTAACTTTTTTGATGTCCCCATGTGAGCCCCTTTTTTCCTCAGCATGAACCGGTGAAATAAGTAGAGCAAGAGTCATTATTGTAAAAAAGTATGTTATATTCATCTTTGTCTCCTTATACATGTTTTATATAAGAAAAATTCTAGCATTTGATTCTTAAAAAACAGTTAACGTTTGGCGTGAAGTTAATTTGCATTTATTGAATCTATTGTTCAGAGAGAAACTATAACTTTGTCTTTATTCGGGTAGGAAGACATTGTACTCCCCGCTGGGCGGCCTTGAGTGAGTTCTGCGTGCGGTTTTAGGTTTTTGAGGTAAAGATTTTAAATGATAGAGATTTAATTTTGTATTTTTCTTATGATGAACAGTTTCCTTAAAATCAGATTTAAATATATTCAAGTTATTTATATTATCATCAATAAAAAAGACGTGCTTGAATTCTTTTTGCGGATAACACCATTCTACCCCAAAGGCCTTATTTGGAAAATACACCCCAAAATCTTGCCGCTTTCTTAAGGCAACGAGTCTTCCATTCCTATAGCCTTCGAAAACGACAGGAGGCTTTTTCCCTAGATGAACTTTTGTAAGAGAGGGATTATTATTTTCCATATTTTTAATGTCAAAATACTTGCTTATTTTAAGGAGAAGAAGATCTTGTCCTACCTTAGAAGGATCTCTCCATGCAGTTGCAATAAGTTGAGGAACCTTTCTTTTATGTAAATATTGAAGAACATGTACCACATCAGGATTTAAATTCATAACAGCTTCAGGTTTTTTTTGCTTTGTAAGCACCCCGTGAAAATCCCACACTACAACAATATCTTCAGGTGCCACCCCCTGCTTTCGGAGGTGGTGAACTCTATGCTTTATACTCCTAACGGATTCTATAGTCTCATGATTTGCAAGAACAAAAGAGGGAAGACTCGCCAGCATTATGAGAGAACAAAGGATTCGAAAAAAATGCATCATAAGTACCTTAAAAGTAAGGGTTTTTCTCTTTCTACAATTTATGTCTTATTGAGTCAAGATGCAAAGACCAAGCCATACATCAGAAAAGAAAATTCTCTATAAAGCTTAGGCTATCTCTGCAATTTCTCGGCGACGTCAAGAGCGGCATAGGTAAAAATAGCTGAAGCGCCGGCACGTTTGAAAGCCATCAAGGTTTCAAAGATGATCTTATCATAGTCGATCCACCCCCGTTCGCTCGCTGCCTTTAACATGCTATATTCACCGCTTACCTGATAGGCAAAGATGGGCAAGGAAAAAGCCTCTTTTAGACGGTAGATGATATCAAGATAAGGAAGTCCTGGCTTGACCATGAGCATATCTGCGCCTTCCAGTAGATCTTGAGCTCCTTCTCGCAAGGCTTCTAAAGCATTTGCTGGGTCCATTTGGTAGGTTTTTTTATCTCCCTTAAGAACAGCACTTGAGCCTAATGCATCCCGAAAGGGGCTGTAAAAGGCGGAGGCATATTTAGCGGCATAGGACATAATCCGGACATGTTGATAGCCATTGTGGTCCAAAACTTTTCGTATGGCTCCAATACGCCCATCCATCATGTCAGAGGGGGCAATAATGTCCACCCCGGCTTTCGCTTGATTAAGGGCCATTTCGGACAATATTTCAACAGTTTCGTCATTGGCGACATAATCCTTACGTAGCACGCCATCATGGCCGTGGCTTGTGTAGGGATCGAGAGCCACATCGACAATAAGGCCTAAATCGGGAAGAGTTTCCTTAATCAAACGACTTGCTTGGCATACCAAGTTGTTGGGGTTGAGGGCTTCTTTCCCTTCCTCGCATTTTAAAGAAGGATTTGTATAGGGAAAAAGGGCAATAGCCTTGATACCTGAATCTTTAATCCTTTGGCAAACGGGAATCAATTCGTCTAACGAATGGCGATATACGCCAGGCATGGCAGCGATGTCCCGGGGAGAGTCCTTATCCCGAATAAAAAGAGGAAGAATAAGGTCATTCACGGAGAGCTGGTTTTCTGCAACCAGGTCTCGGCACCAACTATCTTGGCGATTACGCCTTAGGCGGCATTGAGGGTATTCGGCGGTGAGTAGTGTCATTAATCATCTCCCATTTTTAAAGCTGCAAGGAAGGCAGATTGGGGAATTTCAACGTTTCCAATCTGGCGCATCCTCTTTTTACCTGCTTTTTGTTTATCCAAAAGCTTTCTTTTCCGTGAGATATCACCTCCATAACATTTGGCCGTCACATCTTTGCGTAGAGCAGAGATGGTTTCACGAGCGATGACCTTGCCGCCTATGGCTGCTTGAATGGCAATTTTAAAGAGTTGTCGTGGGATAAGTTCCTTTAAACGCTCGCACAAAACACGCCCTCGCGTCTCCGCATGATCTCGATGCACAATGGTGGAAAGAGCATCCACAGGTTCTGCATTAACCAAGATGGAAAGTTTCACTAAATTCCCTTCCTCATAACCATCCATTTGATAGTCGAAACTTGCATAGCCTCGACTGACGGATTTTAGACGATCATAAAAATCAAAGACAACTTCGTTGAGAGGAAGGCGATAGACAATCATCGCCCGGTTGCCAACATAGGTGAGATCTAATTGAACTCCACGCCGTTCAGTACAAAGCGTTAGAATAGAGCCTAAATATTCATCGGGCACCATGATGGTGGCTTTGATCCAGGGCTCTTCCATTTTTGCAATTTTAACCACATCGGGCATGTCGGCAGGATTGTGCAATTCAAGCACCTCACCCTTGGTCAGGTGGATTTTATAAACGACGCTCGGTGCCGTTGTGACCAGATCAAGGTTGAATTCCCGCTCAAGGCGTTCTTGGATAATTTCAAGGTGTAACAGCCCTAAAAAGCCACAACGGAACCCGAAACCAAGGGCTGCTGAACTTTCTGGCTCAAACATAAAACTGGCGTCATTGAGTCGTAATTTTCCAAGGCTCTCTCGTAAGTGTTCGAATTCAGCTGCATCAGCAGGGAAAAGACCACAAAAAACCACGGGAACGCTTGGTTTAAAACCAGGCAAGGCCTCAAGAGTGGGACGCTTTTCTTCTGTGATTGTATCCCCCACATTGCAATCGCTGACAGCTTTGATGGCGGCTGTAAAAAACCCAACTTCTCCGGGATAAAGGGCCGGAAGATTTTCGCGCTTGGGGGTAAAGACGCCGACCTGGTCTACAGGATAAACGGCTCCAGTTGACACCATCTTGATCTTTATTCCTGGCTTTAAAACGCCATCAATGATGCGTACGAGGATGATAACGCCCAGATAGGCATCATACCAGCTATCCACCAAAAGGGCTTTCAGAGGGGCGTCCTTGTCGCCCTGGGGAGGAGGAAGGCGATGGACAAGAGCTTCCAATACATCGGGAACTCCTAACCCTGTTTTTGCAGAGACAAGAAGAGCCTCGCTGGCATCAAGACCAATTACGTCTTCAATCTGCTCCTTAACTCGCTCAGGATCAGCGGCAGGTAAATCTGCTTTGTTTAAAACGGGGATAATTTCATGATTGTTATCAATAGCTTGATAGACATTAGCAAGGGTTTGAGCTTCCACGCCTTGGCTGGCGTCTACGACTAAAAGAGAGCCTTCACAAGCCGCAAGGGACCGACTGACCTCATAAGCAAAATCCACATGACCCGGAGTGTCCATCAAATTGAGTTGATAGGTTTCTCCATTCTTCGCCTTATAGGTCAGGCGCACGGTTTGGGCTTTGATAGTAATGCCTCGCTCTCGTTCAATGTCCATGCTATCAAGAACTTGCGCTTTAAGCTCACGTTCTGTAAGGCCGCCGCATAGTTGAATCAAACGATCCGCAAGGGTTGATTTACCATGATCAATGTGGGCAATGATTGAGAAATTTCGAATGTGAGAGAGATTCGTCATTGACGTAAAACTCCCCCCACATTTTTCTCGACAGAGGAAATAATTTTTTGGGAAATCATTTGAATTTCATCTTCCGTTAAAGTGTGGTCTTTTGGATGAATGCGTATGCGCAGAGCGATAGATTTTTTTCCATCTCCCATAGCAAAAACATCAAAAATGGAAAGGCTCATTTTGAGTGAAGGTTCGGCCTTCACTACAGCCTTGATAAGGGTATCGGCGGAAACGTTTTGATTGACTACAAAGGCAAAATCCCGGTCGACTACTTGATAAGGAGATAATTCTAGCTTGGGCTTTGCCGTTGTTTTTTTCTTTGACAAGGGAAGGCGGTCAATAAAAATTTCAAAAGCTAGGGTGGGGCCTTTGACGTCAAAAGCCTTCAGGACGCGGGGATGCAATTCCCCAAAATAGCCCACAATTTGGGGGCCAAATTTAAAGGTGCCTGAGCGCCCAGGATGATACCAGCTGGGGCCATTCGCCTCAATCTGAGGGGAAAGGCCTACGAGTTCAAAAAGGGCAAGAACATCGGCTTTAACATCATAAATATCAACAGGGCGCTTTTTCTCACACCACGTATTTTGATTAAAAAGGCCACAACGCAATCCTGTTGCCATCAAGGATTGTCCTTCGGGAGTTGGGTTCGCATATTGGGGACCTACTTCAAAGAGAGCGATGGTCTCTGCGGCCCTATTTTGATTTTGAAGAGTCGCTTTGAGTAAATTAGGCAAAAGGCTCGGGCGCATCCCATTGAGATCTTGGCTGAGAGGATTTATCAACACCAGGTGCTTATCGATACCTCCGAAAAGTTTTGCCTCTTCCTTAGACATAAAGGACCAAGTGATAACTTCTGTCATACCTTGACTGGCAAGGCGATCACGGATGGCAAAACGCCGCTCCTGAGCGGGGGCTAAGGGCTTTTGTTCAGGTCGTTCTCCATAAGGGACGGAGGGAATTTTATCATAGCCCTTAACACGCAAGATTTCTTCCACTAAGTCCGCTTCTTGGGTGATGTCAAAGCGCCAAGAAGGAGGAATGATACTATAGCCATTTTCATCTTCAATAAGCTTAAAGCCAAGGCTATTTAAAATTTTTTCAGCTTCCATAGGGTCAACAGCCAGGCCACCAAGGGTTTCAAGGCGTATGGTAAAAAAGGGAATTTCTACTTCCTCATAGGGCGGCTGACCTTCTGCAAGAATCTGACTGGCTTCACCACCACAAATATCCAGAATCATTTGGGTGGCAGCCTCTAGACCAGGGAGGGTAGAGAGAGGATCTACGCCTCGTTCAAAACGGTGGCGGGAATCACTGATAATATTGACAGCGCGTCCCGTGATAGAAGTATGGATAGGATCAAAAAAAGCCGATTCCAAAAAGACCGTTTGGGTTGTCTCATCGCACCCTGTGCTTTCGCCGCCCATGATGCCCGCAAGGGATATGACTCCCGAGTCATCAGCGATGACGGTCATCTCATCGGAAAGAGTATAGGTTTTTTCATCGAGGGCTTTAAAGATTTCCCCTGTTTTCGATAATCGAACGGAAAGATTTCCCTTAATTTTATCAGCATCAAAAACGTGAAGCGGGCGCCCCCCATCATAGGTAAAAAAGTTTGTGATATCAACGAGCGCTGAAATGGGACGCAGGCCAATAGATCGTAATTTTTTCTGAAGCCATTCAGGGCTTGGGCCATTTTTAAGGCCGCGTATCACGCGCCCTGTAAAATAGGGACAAGCCTCAAGATCAATTTTTAGGGAAAGAGGACAAGGAAATGTACTCGAAACTTTTGCCGTCTTTAAAGGTTTGAGAGTGCCAATTCCGGTTGCTGCAAGGTCACGAGCAACTCCATGAACACTAAGGCAATCGCCTCTGTTGGGAGTGACTTCAATTTCAATAAGAGGATCATTTAGCTCGAGCCACTCAGCATAGGATTTTCCAATGGGAGCCTTAGGGTCAACTTCAATGATGCCTTCGGAGGTTTCTTCCAAAAGAAGCTCTTCATTTGAGCATAGCATGCCAAAACTTTCTACATCCCTTACCTTTCCCACTTTAAGAACTTGCTGAGTTGAAGGGATGATGTGACCTGGGCGTGCGAGAACAGCCTTTAATCCCTTGCGAGCATTTTTTGCTCCGCAAACTACTTGAATTATTTCATTGCCTGTTTGAACTTTGCAAACCTGAAGACGATCCGCATTGGGGTGCTTTTCCGCTTCAATAATTTCACAGACCGTAAAAGGGGCCAATGCCTCGCCGGGGTTTTTAATTTTATCCACTACAAGGCCAAGGCTTGTCAGCTTTTCTGAAATTTCCTCAAGACTTGCCTTTGTGTCTAAATGTTCTTTAAGCCATGAAAGGGTAAATCGCATGATAATCTATTCCCGTGCTTCTGGAGCGAAACCATAATGGTTCAGCCACCTTAAATCAGATTCAAAAAAGAGACGCAAATCCTCAATGCCATATTTGAGCATCGCAATACGTTCGAGCCCCATGCCAAAGGCAAAACCTTGGTATTCCGTGGGATCAATGTCGCAATTGCGCAATACGTTGGGGTGCACCATTCCGCAGCCTAAAATTTCAAGCCAGCTACTACCTTTCCACCAAATGTCTACTTCGGCAGAGGGTTCAGTAAAGGGAAAATAGCCAGGACGGAATCTAAGTTTAAGTGAAGGATCTTCAAAGAAAAGACGGCAGAATTCTTCGAGACAACCTTTTAGATGACCCATGTGGGTGTGCTTATCAATTACAAGCCCTTCAATTTGATGAAACATGGGTGTGTGAGTCGCATCATAGTCGGAACGATAGGTGCGTCCCGGCGCGATGATGCGAATAGGCGGCTGGGTTTTAAGCATGGTACGAATTTGCACAGGGGAGGTATGGGTACGCAAAACAAGGGGCTGACCCGTGGATGAGGAGGGGAGATAAAACGTATCCTGCTCCTGCCGTGCGGGATGATCCGGCGGAAAGTTTAAAGCGGTGAAATTATAAAAATCTTCCTCAATGTCTGGCCCTTCAGCCACCACAAATCCCATTTGGCCAAAGATGTGAATGGCTTGATCCATAACATGGCTTAAGGGGTGGATATTACCGGTTGCTCTTGGTCGTGGAGGGAGAGTGACGTCCAAGGTTTCAGACACAAGGCGTTCCTTTAAACCATCTTCTTCAAGAATTTCTTTACGCTCTTCAAGAGCTATGGTGAGCACATCCTTTAATGCATTAAGTTCAGCTCCCAAAGTGCGTCTTTCTTCAGGTGTTTTTTGCCCTAAATCTTTCATCAAAAGAGTCAGGTCACCTTTTTTTCCTAGTGCCCGTACACGTAAATCCTCAAGCCCTTGAAGGGTGGACACCTCTTCCAAACCCTTTAAAAAGGTACGTTTTAATTGCTCCATTTGATTCATGGAAAATCCTTATCTTTCAGAAATATGATTCTTTTATAGCATAACATCTCCCCCATAAGCCAAGTGAAAACTACATTTCTTATTTCTTAATTTATTTTTCTCAAATCTCAAAAATCTTAACGGAAAATTAACTGGGTACTTGCTAAATGTTAAGAAATAAAGCTTAATGATCATAAGAAATTTTTATAAGAAATTGAACGACTTAACTGGGAGATAGGCATATGAGAATACTATTAGTCGAAGATGATTCCTCGACCGCAAAGATCGTTGAATTAACCTTAAGAGCTGAAGGATTTGTAGTGGATACTACTGATTTGGGAGAAGATGGTCTTGAGATTGGAAAGCTCTACGATTACGATTTAATTATCCTTGATCTTATGCTTCCTGATATGGATGGATATGAAGTTCTAAGACGTTTTAGGGCAGCTAGTATTGCGACACCAATTCTTATCCTTTCCGGTCTTAGTGAAATTTCCGATAAGGTAAAAGGTCTTGGCTTTGGGGCCGATGATTATCTTACAAAACCTTTTAATAAGAATGAACTAAGTGCACGAGTACAAGCTATTATTCGTCGCTCAAAAGGTCATGCAGAATCTATTATTCGTACAGGGCGTTTGATAGTTAATCTGCAAGCTCGAACTGTTGAAATTGATGGACGTCCTGTTCGTTTGACCGGAAAAGAATATGCTATTCTTGAGCTGTTATCCTTGCGTAAAGGAGCTACTCTTACAAAGGAAATGTTTCTCAATCATCTTTACGGAGGCATTGATGAGCCTGAGCTGAAGATCATCGACGTCTTTGTTTGCAAATTACGTAAAAAACTTTGCGATGCTTTAGGCGGCGATAATTATATTGAAACTATTTGGGGCCGTGGTTATGTTTTACGCGATTCAAATGAGCTTCAAAATACGCCGATTTCTTCCTTAGAAAGAGTGGGAACTTAAGCCTCAATTTGACGCTTTTTATCTTCTGTAATTTTTCACACTTCGTCGTCATCTCCTCGCATGAGGGGATGACCTCAGAGGAATTAGTTAGGGATTAGCTATTTAGAATTCATAATGTAAAAGAAAAATCCTTCACAAGCATACCTGGGACAAAAGCTCCTCCCAGGCTTCGTTCACCATAACTGAAAATCTGGGGAACTAAGACAGACTGATCCCCTAAGTCTTCCAGTGCATCTCCCCAAAAATGATAAAGGGTTTCATCAAATCTCAGATCTTCGATAGGACTGACAATTTCTCCATTTTCTACCCAGAAACATCCATATCTTGTCATTCCTGTTAAGCGTCCATGTTGGAGATCACTCCAGTTTAAATAATGGAGATTCGATATGTACAAGCCTGTTCCAAGCTTAGAAAGAGCCATTTCTTCCTTCAAATGACCAGGGTGAATAAGTGGGGAACGAGCTTGTTCTTGCTCACTTGCAGCATTTTGTTGCAAATTATATTCTTGAGCCGTACGACGATTAATGAGGGGAGAAAGAAGTTTTCCCTTCGTAATAAGAGGTAACCTTAAAGGGGCAATGTCTCCAAATTCATTAAATCGAGGAGTTAGCCCCTTATGAAAGTTCTCATCTAAGGAAAAAAGAGGGGATAGAGATGCCCTTCCTTCAGAAAGTTTTTTAAGAGGAGAACGGCCTTGCATAAGAGCACCTCCACTTAACCCTGACCAAGAAAGTTTACTTACAAATTCAGCTACCGCTTCGGGAGCAAAATAAGCTCTATATCTTCCAGGTGTAATCTTTTTAGGCGTTTTTTCTAGTATTTTTAATTGCTTTTTTGCCTTTTCAATATGAGATAAATACTCATGATTTTGCCAGTGAGTGCCGGCATAAATGGCTTTGATTGCTTTTTGAGAAGGGGTATAAAGAGAATAGTCAAAATGAAAATTATCTGTTGAAAACCAATGAAATTGTCCTTTTGAGTTCATATGGCTACGTATGAGAGTGCCGGATGTAAGGAGTCCAACGAGATCATGAGAGTGCGTAGGGTTTAGGAGAGTTGCTGCAATTGTTTCTACTTCAGGTAGGCTTCCATAATGTTCTTCGTCGCTGTTTTCCCCTTGTTGGGGAAGAATAAGATAAGGGTCATCTGGCAAATATTTACATTCTTCTCGGCAATATTCTAATACTTGGAATGCTGTTTTTAAGTCAGTAGTGAGGTCTCCTGTCGTTAAAAAAGTACTTTTTGTATGGCGATGGTGTGAAATAAAGTCCAAGGTTAGATACCCCTGAATAACCTCAGAAGCTTGACGAACTTTAGATTGGTTAAGTCTTATAAACAAAGAGTCTTCAGCTGAGTAAGTTAGGCTCATGTGTTCATGGGCTTTAAGATTTTGGAAAAGAGCTTCGCCCAATCTTTTCAAACTTTCTTTTTGATGTTGGCGTTTATCATTCCTCATGCGCTTCCTCCAAAGACTTCAACATTTTGAAACAAGCATGCTGGGACAGCATGACCTACCCGAATGAGTTGGTTAGGCTCTCCTTTTCCACAATAGGGGGAGCCCAAAATCTCAGAAGTTGAAGCATCTCCCACCTTCTTTAAGCTATTCCAAAAGGGAGTTGTTATTCCACGATAGTTAGGGTTTTTGATAACCTTTGTCAGTTTACCATTTTCAATGAGTCGACCATATTCACAACCGAATTGAAACTTACGGCGATAGTCATCAATGGACCAACAGGAATTAGTCGTCATATAAATGCCTCGTTCAACGCTCGCAATCATCTCTGGAAAAGAAGTCTCTCCAGGTTCAATATTAATATTTGCTATACGGTCGATAGGAGGGCGATTCCAAGAACTTGCTCGTGCACAGGCGACACCAGGAACTTGTGCTCTTTTTTGACTGTCTATGCCCCCTAAACCTCGGACAAGAAGGCCGTCCTTAATGATGTACTGACGCTGAGCTTCCAATCCTGTATCGTCAAAAGCATATGACGCAAATTCACCTGCAACTGTGGGATCAAAAGTGACAT
>JAIESK010000115.1 GCA_019746105.1 Alphaproteobacteria bacterium | reverse complement strand
TACATGGCACCTAGATGCCGTACATAGGTCATTTAATATGACCTCCGAAGGCAGGTCCATACCATTATCCCCGCGAAAGCGGGGATCCAGTCATTTCCTAGATTCCCGCCTACGCGGGAATGACACCAGAGAGATGTCACTATAAGGTATCTTCATATCAATGAGTATATCTATTTCTTTATAGGAATGTCCCTTTAATAACAGGACAGCAGAAGCTTTTTTTACTCCCATCTATCCTTTACAAACCTGTCGACGAAGTACCTTCTGCCAGGTTTAATTGGTTCAGGAAGGTCACCAGAACCATAGAAAGGCGTGCGATCCCACTCTGTTCTATTCCCTTTCAAGGTCACTTTTGAGCCATACAAAACCAGATTGGTTAAATTTGTTGGAAATTCATCTAGATCTACCCTCATTTCCGGCTCATCCCACTCATACCCACTTGTAAGACGCAACGTTTGAAGTTGAGGTAGAAGGTCTTTGATTGCCGGATTGCTTAGGGCAGCGATGGGAATGGCAAGTTCTTTCAAACCGCTCAAATACTGACCTCCCTCCAAGCGCTGGAAACTCTTGCCTAACCAAAGGGACTCAAGTAGAGGCATATCACGCTCAAAGAGAATCTCTTGTAAAGCACTCTCTCTAAAATCCATTTTTTTGACAGCCCTGAGATGGGACACTCCTTCGATACGCTCGAGTGTTTTTGGAAAAGTAATTTCCTCAAGGGCTAGCATGTCGGCTCGGATGGGTAAGTTCTTAATCTTCAACTGTTCTAAATGAAGCCGCGTAAAACGCACGAGATTCTCAATACCCTCAAGGTATGTGAAATCGTTATAAAATCCAGGCCATCCAATATGGGTGAGTTTCTCCATAGGTCGGTCAATGGTGAGGTTACTCAGCCCCACAAGTGACTCCAGATCTTCTAAGTTTATCAGGTGGCCGAGACCGATGAGTTTCTTCTGATAACTTTTCATGGAGAGGGTTTTGATCTGAGGCATGTCACTTGTAAAAATAAGATTACTCAGATTACCTGCTTGTGACAAATCTATCGTTTCAAGGCTGGGTAAATTCTCAAGGCCATTGATCTCCTTTACGTGAAAAGAGGGAGAAAAGGAACGCAGATGCTCATGAGGGTGCGTAAAGTTGATCTGCTCCATTTCTGCAGTATGCATATCCAATACTTGGAGATTAGGAATTTGACCCAAATCTGGCATCTCTTTCAGGCGGCTGGGTGTTTTTAAATGTTCAAGGCTAGGTAAAAAGGGCAGCATCAACGTCTCAGAGACGTCCCCTGAATAATCAAGATCTTTTAAGCCTGTGAGTTTCTCTAAACCATCAACTACCATACCCCGTTGAAGCTTAAATTCCTCTAAGAACGGCATCTCAACAGGAAAAGTAAGTTTTTTGAGTTTATAGCAATCGTAGGGTATGCGCAGTTTTTTGAGATTAGGGGCTTTTTCAAGACCTTCTAGTGTGACAAGGGACTTAGGTAATACCAGGGTCTCTAGAAATGGAAAATCTTGGGTGAAGGATATATGAGAATCTTGTAAGTTTGTAAGATCGAGCTCAGTGACCCCCGTAAATTTGTTGATAAAATGGGACGATTTTTCATAATCAACTTTAAGGCGCTTGACAGATTTGAGGGCCTCATCAAAAGCATCTGTTTTGCTGGCAAGAGGATACAAACTCCGGCTGATTCGAGCCATGAGAGCGTCATCTTCCCAATCAAAATCACTCAAGAGGTTCATAAGGGTCAGGTTTAAAGTGGGCAAGTGACGTTCAAAGCGGGAGAGATCCATAGTGTTAAGGTCGTATACAAGAGAAACGATGCGCTGGTTATCCTCGATTGGCCCCCTGAGAAGCCGAGAAAGGGGAGTCATCTTGGTTTCTTGAGGGTATGTTAAATTGGGAAGCAAAGACAGAAAACTCTCCTGCGCACTACTAAGATCTATTATCTCTGGATCGTCCAAAAGCTCTTTCAGCTTTGCCTGAGTTTGTATCTCTTGGGGTTTTTCTTGGCGCACTTTTAGTTCTGTGATTTCGCCATGCCCTGGCTGCATATTGATGACAAAATGAAAACTATTCCCCACAGCAACCGTCAGATCGCCATACAAGAGATCTTTCCACGCGTCTTCTTGATACTTCTTTTGATCAAAGTGAACGCTGTAGGTGTGGTTTGGATTAATGGTTTGGAAGAGTTTCAAGAACGTCTCCTGGATCCATCTTTTCACATCATAGCCTTCATAGGGAGTGGTTCCAAATCCCAGAATCTTCTCAAATACATTGATGAGATTGCCAAAATCGGTGGAGAGGTCATAGGTGGATGGAACTCCTTCTTTCTTTTGGCGCTTGTTATCATAGCGAATGAAAATCTCCGGGGTAGGAGTAGAGATGCTTTCCGCAGATTGGGAAGGAGAGTTAGAACTAGAGCAAGGAGGAGAATCATCAACACCTTTTACCAAGAGAGGGTATAGCCCATTTAAATCTCCCACCACCCTATTCCAGAGGGAGCGTATAACCTCAGAACCACTGCTGGCAGTGGCAAGGCCTTGTTGCACCTCAAAGAAGTCAAATAGGTTTTGCAGATAAGGAGTCAGGGGGAGCTTATGCAGTGCCTCTAAGTCAAAGGTTTTCGTAAATTGGTTATAGGTGAGCAAATCGAAGATGTGACGCACAATCATTTCCCCACAATCAGCAAAGTGCTTATGATCGCCTTCAATGAATCCAACTTTCTCCAAGGTTGGTGCGCGTTCTAAAGCTTTAGAGGTCTCGAGCAGACTGGTAAAAGCACCCTGCTCATTCGTCGAACCTGTGCGGATATAAAAAGCATCTTTGGCCCGGTCATAGCGCCAGGCGCTTCCATTACTCAGAGCGTTTGTATAGGGGGTGGGTCCCGAAAGCTCTGTAAGAGTTTCAAGGTAAAAGACATCATCCATATCCAGGTCGGCTTTGTCTTTACTTAGGACGATGTCTAAATCCTGCTCTTCAAAAAAGACTTGTCCGTCAGGTTTGACAAAGCTGTCTTCGATGATGGCCAACTCTTCAGGTAAGGTCTTTTGGATGCTTTGAATCTCTTCCATATAGGTCCAAAGATCTGCCTGATTGTCAAAGTGAAAGTCCAAAAAAGCGCTGATGAGCGCCTCTACGGCATAGTGGGGGTAAAAGGGCACTTGGGGAGGCGGTGCCGAGGACGATGAATAGGCTGAAGCTGATGATGATGCGGCCGAGGATGATGAAGAGGCTGATGATGATGTCAATGAAGACGAGGCCGATGAAGATGAAGCTTCTGAAACCCGAGGGGAACCGGAAGTGTCGGCATGCTCTTGCTCCTCTATAAGGACCGCCCTCTCGATGGCATCAAGCAAGGGATTGAGGGTATTTGTGTTGAAAGAAGAACTGGTTTTTTCTCCGAATGAGTTATGCAATTGCCCCACATAGCCAAGGCGAGCCTGTTTTTTGTGGCCTTGTCGCAAAGTTCTGAGGTTTCCTTTAAGAATACCCTCGAGTGCTGCTTTCTTTTTAGGGGATTTTGCAACGGCCTCTAAGTGACTAGCGGTCGCAGCGCGGACTTCTTCCACATAGAACATAAGCAGTGCAATAGTTCTAGGGTGAGTGACATAACGAGCAAAGTTATTGCCCATCTCATCGTTGGCCCGGTCCCCTAAGATGCCGTCTACGGAGGGGAAAAGAATCTTAGTGATCTGCGCCAAAGGGTCTTGTGAGATGTCCGCTACATAAACGCGGTTCTTCTCATCCATACCAGGTATCACCCCCAGATAGAGGCGAATGTTTTCCGGTAAGTGCGATCGCAGAGCCGCCATACCTATGGTTGGAGAGAACTGTTTCTTACCCTTTTTAAAGTGCCGGGTCATGCCCTTAAAGGAAAAAACAGGCACAACCGCATGGGCCGCTGACGTGAGCAGCATGGAGGCCAACAAGGTTGGATACAAAATCTTTTTAATTCTGTGCATATCAACACCATTATTTCACAAAAGAATAAATTCTTATATTAACTAATAATAATTATTATATTTTTTTGCAATTTTGTCAAATTTATCTTGAGTTCATTACATTTGATATAAAATCCCATTTTATAGTTGCATAATTAGATTAACACAAATACATTGCGTTAAAATTATTTAAACTTATCTGGTATCATTATGTTAAAAAATATTCTTAAATCAACAGTTAGTTCTTTTGTTATCTATTTATCTATACTTTCTCCTATAAACGCTATGTCAGATGATGACCTAGAAAGTTCAACACTATTATCATCAAGTTCTGTCTGTGGACACTCTGAAGATGGTCATGAAAAAGATCCATTTAAATACGGAAAGGATCTAGAACTAGGGAGGAATGGTATTGCCCAGAACCTTGATGAAGCTGAAAAAATCTATAAGCGATTCCTTGAGGAATCTCCTGACGGTAAAATACGTTTAAGGTTGGGAAGGGTCTACGAAAAGAAAAAAAATTTTAAAAACGCATTTAGGGTCTACGCTGAAGCATGGAGTGATAGCGAGGAAACCTATGACAAGGCAGGATTAAAATATGCAGATTGTTTAGAAAAAGGGTTAGGGACTGAAAAAGACATATCTGAAGCTTATTCCACGTATAAACAAATAATATTCAATAATGGCCGAGATGCTGAAAATGCAGAAGCTTTATATAGAAGAGGATTCTTAATCCAAGTTAACCCTGGTGACTCTGATCTTCCAGGAAAATTTAAGCACGATTATAAGGATGCAGCTGAACTTGGTAGCAAGGAAGCTCAATTTTTAATGGGACATGCCAGAAAGTTTAGACCAAATAAGACTAAAGCTATAAATTGGTTTAAAAAAGCAGCTGATCAAGGATATGCGCCTGCCCATATAGCTCTTATAGAGATGGCACTGAAAGGACACATCGTTGGGCAAGATGAGGCGACTACATTTAACGACTTTCAAAAGCTTTATAAATTCCCACAATTTAACTCACATTGGATGAACTTTTTTAAACTTAGTGAACCTCAAAACGCGGAAGAAGCTTTTCAATTATTTAAAAAACACATAAGCACAGGAACTATAGAGGGTTTTCTAGCAAGCGTTTATGTTAATCAAGATAGTCGTCAATATATTAGCTTTTTGAAACTCGCTAGTGAAAAGAGGCACCCATTGGCAATTTTCAAACTGGGTCAATTATATGAAAAGGGATACGCTAGTCTTGATCCTGATCCTGAACAAGCCTTTCATTTCTACTTAGGAGCGGCACAAAGAAGACATGCTGGAGCCATGTTCAAGGTAGCTGAGGCTTACGAGCGTGGACGCGGCACTCCAAAATCTTTTTCTTGGGCTTTTAAATGGTTTCAAACCGCTGCTATAACAGGTCACTCAGAGGCCATCAAGAAACAAAAAGAACTCTTTTGTTTTTTACTTCCCGAATCCCTACGCACAGATTATGAAGGTGATTCTTTTAACCCCCACGATCATGATATCCCTGGCATTGCTTCTTTGTATAACCATCTAGATTCTAGGCAAGCCATAATGGCGCACTGGAACAATTTACTAAATTCTCCCAACCGCAAAGAAATGAGAGATATTTCTGACTTCATTATAGAAAATCGCAGAGCTTTAGAGATTTCAGAAGACAGTGATTTCTTTTTAGAAGTTGTCGGAAAAAAGACCATTAGTGAGAACATTGCTAATCCTAAAAGCCCTTTCAAGGTCTGGCCTGCACTTTTACAAAAACGTGCTGTTCCTGTTGACGTAAGGAGCCTGACTCAAGATTTCCCCTTATGGGAAAGCGAAGGCAGAAGGTGGCGTTTTAATCCTGCAAGACTTGAAGATTTTGGCAAGGATGTTCAGATTGATCCAACTACCGTTCCTGAGATCAGGCCAAATGACTTGAGTGATGCTTTGGAGCAAATTCAGACAAAATTGGCAGAGAATCCGGAAGCTATTCAAGACGCTCTCGATGATATTACTAAAATTCATAACGGAGGTAATCCCCTCCCTTTTGAAGATCTTAGAACCTTTACTCTCGGCTATAATGGAAGGTCATTTTTGATGAGCAGCCTCTCTAAGGACTCAATTGAAGGAGCTCAACTTAAATGTGTTCTCAAATACATTAAAGCTTTCTCCGATGAAGGTGAGGGACTTTCTTCTCGGGAAGTAAAGCTAATTAATTTTTTGATGAGTGTTAGGGCATGCGAAATTGGACAAGAAAGTGGTCTTACATCTTATTACCAAGTCTATGTTCCGACTCCTTTTAAATATAGTGTAACTGGTGACTTATTTAGCCATGACCACCCCGAGATACAGCCCTCAAAATATTTTTTTGTTAGCCTTGTGAAGGAAGTTGTTGATTCCATACTGAATACGGATAATCACTTCATGAGAGATATTTGTAAGGTAAGCCCTGTACCTCAACTCTCTCATCAGGCTCTTTATCTCAAAACACTCATAGGTGATAAGATTGGTGTACCTCTTTGTCGCTTTGATCCTTCAACAACATGCCTTAGTGATTCTTTATTAGACCTATCAAAGGAAGACGGTTTACGACATTTTTATGAGCATATTTTAACCAATAAAAACTTATTGAAAGAAGTTGAAAGTAAAATTAATCAGGCTGTTCTGACTGGCAATACTTATCTCAAACTCAGGTATTTAACCAGTCAATGGGCCTATAAGGATGATGAGGATGGTACGCCACAAATTACACGTAATGGCGTATTAGAGTTGCTTAGTAAGGTGGGAATTTTTGAAGAAGTCCTGCGAGAGGCTTTTACAGGACCTACGTGTTCATCATCTACCAATCCTGGAGGTTTAGTTGATGATGAGACCGGCAGTGATAATGAGAAAGATACGCCAAACATAAAACGTCAACGTACTCGATAGGCCTACAACTCCTTTCCCATCAGTTGGCGAATCACATAATGAAGGATCCCTCCATGCTGATAGTAGTGGACCTCATTTTCCGTATCGATACGACAAAGGAGCGGGATAACCTCCTCCCCCCCATCTGTACGACGAATACGGCCTTTCACTTGCATTTTCGGCGTAATTTCTGTCTCTAAACCTTCAATATCAATAAGCTCTGACCCATCAAGATTTAAAGTACGGCGGGTCACCCCTTCTTCAAACATCAAGGGCAAAACGCCCATCCCAATAAGGTTGCTGCGGTGGATGCGCTCAAAGCTTTCAGCGAGGACAGCTCTCACCCCCAAAAGACGTGGCCCCTTAGCCGCCCAATCTCGAGAGGACCCTGTTCCATATTCCTTCCCTGCGATCACAACTAATGGCGTCCCCTCTTCCTTATATCGCATAGCTGCATCATAAATGGAGAGAATCTCTCCCTCTGGCATATAGCGAGTAATGCCCCCCGTAATTCCAGGTATCATTTCGTTTTGTAAGCGGATATTGGCAAAGGTTCCACGCATCATTACTTCATGGTTACCTCGACGGGATCCATAGGAGTTAAAATCACTCACGGCAACGTTATGCTCAAGTAGGTAAAGACCAGCGGGACTATCCTCCTTGATGCTTCCTGCAGGAGAGATGTGATCAGTTGTAATACTATCCCCCAAAATCACAAGAGGGCGTGCTCCTTTAATATTCTTTATGGGCAGAGGATCCTTAGACATATCGTCAAAATAAGGAGGCTCTTTCACATAGGTACTAGCCCCAGGCCAAGCATAGGTTTTGTCGCCTTCTACCTGCATTTCTTTCCACTCCTCATCTCCTTCAAAGACATTGGAGTAGCGCCCCGTAAACATCTCAGGGGTCATAGAAGCATGAATCACATCGCGAATTTCTTGGTTTGAGGGCCAAATATCCTTTAAATAAACGTCCCTCCCTTCCCTATCCTGCCCCAAGGGATCATTGAAAAGATCAATCATCATAGACCCCGCCAAGGCATAAGCCACAACCAAAGGAGGCGAGGCCAAATAGTTCATCTTAACTTGAGGATGGATACGTCCTTCAAAATTGCGGTTCCCGGAGAGTACAGCGGCCACGGACAGATCATGATACTCAATGGTTTTAGCAACCGGTTCAGGCAGCGGGCCAGAATTTCCAATACAAGTGGTACAACCATAACCCACTAAATCAAATCCTAAGGCATCCAAGTCTTTTTGAAGTCCCGCTTTTTCAAAATAATCAGTCACCACTTTGCTTCCTGGCGCAAGGGATGTTTTCACCCAAGGTTTAGAACGAAGGCCTTTTTCAACAGCTTTCCTAGCCAAAAGCCCAGCGCCTACCATCACCATGGGGTTGGAGGTATTAGTACAGCTAGTAATAGCAGCAATGACCACATCTCCATTCCCCAGGCCAAAGTCTTGGCCTTTCACAGGAATTTGCTTCTGCTGCTTATTCTCATGAGCCAAAGTACCTTTGGCTGAAAGCACAACGTTCTTCAGAAGAATCTTGTCCTGGGGTCGTTTTGGTCCTGCAAGGGTTGGCTCAACATCTTCAAGGTTTAAGAGGAGAGTTTCTGTATAAACTGCCTCTTCGCTATGCCACAAACCTTGGGCTTTGGCGTAGGCTTCAACTAACTTAATACGATGGGGATCACGATTAGTAAACGTAAGATATTTTAAGGTTTCTTCATCAATGGGAAAGATACCACAAGTTGCCCCATATTCAGGTGACATATTCCCAATAGTGGCACGATCAGCAATTGTCAAATGCTTGAGGCCAGGACCATAAAACTCAACGAACTTCCCTACAACGCCTTTTTCACGAAGCATTTGAGTGACAGTAAGCACCAAGTCTGTGGCTGTTGTGCCCTCTTTTAGTTGCCCTTCAAGGCGAAAGCCTACCACATCTGGAATGACCATCGAGAAAGGCTGACCCAGCATAGACGCTTCTGCTTCAATACCACCCACACCCCATCCTAAGATACCAAGGCCATTAACCATAGTCGTATGACTATCCATCCCCACAAGGGTATCAGGAAATACTTCCCGGCGCCCTTCCTTCTCCTTTGTCCATACGACCTGGCCCAAATATTCAAGGTTGACTTGGTGGCAGATCCCTGTTCCAGGAGGCACTACGCGAAAATTATTAAAAGCATTTTGGCCCCACTTTAAAAAAGCATAACGCTCATAGTTGCGTTCTACCTCCCGGTAGATATTAAATTTGTAAGAATCCAACGTGCCAAACTTATCCACAATGACGGAGTGGTCGATGATTAAATCAACAGGCACCAAGGGATTAATAACTTTAGGGTTTCCTCCCATTTTTTGAATAGCATCCCGCATGGCCGCCAAATCCACAACCGCAGGAACCCCTGTAAAATCTTGCATCAACACGCGAGCAGGCGTAAAAGCGATTTCTTTATCAGAGGTTCGGGATTTCACCCACGCCGCTAAGGCTTCAATATCTTTGGCCTTAACGGCTACCTCATCTTGAAGGCGAAGCATGTTTTCCAGAAGAATTTTTAAGGAATAGGGTAATCGGGAAATATCTCCCAATTGTTTGGAGGCTCCCTCTAAGGAGTAATAGGTGTAGTCTTTTCCATCAACATTTAAAGTTTTTCGCGTTTGAAGATGATAAGACATAGACTTGCTCCCGTAATTTTTTATTTAGCAAGTTTAGCAGATTCAGTCTTTGTCTGCATATGGGTTTTTACCGGATCTCACAAAAAGACGCAAGGGAACTCCCTCAAGGCCAAAAGCGTCACGTAATCCATTAAGGATATAGCGCGTATAAAAATCAGGTAGCTCCTCAGATTTACTACAAAATAGAACAAAAGTAGGTGGCCGCGTTTTGATTTGCGTCAGATATTTAATTTTAAAGCGCCTTCCCGCAATTAAGGGCGGCGGGTGATGGGAGACAATTTCCCCAAGCCACCGATTAAGCTTAGATGTAGAAATCCGCAAATTCCAGAGAGCGTAAATATCTAAGACAGCATCAAGAAGTTTTTCTTTATTCTTCCCGTTTAAGGCTGAAATAGGAATCATAGGAATGCCACGCACTTGCGGCAACACTGTTGCCAAGCGCGCTCTCAAGTCACCCAAAAGTTCTGATTTATTAGGAATTAAGTCCCACTTATTCAGAGCCAGCACAAGGCAGCGCCCTTCATCGATAGCTTGGCTTGCAATATGCAGATCTTGCTTTTCCAGGGGCTGGGTCGCATCAATCACTAAAACAACAACTTGAGCATATTGAATGGCCGTCAGACTTTCAGAAACGGAAAGCCATTCTAATTTTTCCGTCACATTGGCCCTTCGGCGCATGCCTGCCGTATCAATCAAACGCAGGGTTTGCCCTTTGTACTCCCAATCAATGGCAATGGCATCGCGCGTCACACCGGCTTCAGGACCAGTCAAGACCCTTTCATGACCAATAAGTTGATTTACGAGAGTTGATTTTCCTACATTAGGGCGGCCCACAATAGCAAGTTGCAGAGGGGCTACTTCGTTGTCCTCTGCCTCTTCTTCCTCATTCAGAGGACCTTTGTAATAGGGTAAAAGAGCTTCATAAAGAGAATCCATTCCTTGCCCGTGTTCAGCAGAAAGAGGAAAGGGTTCTCCAAAACCAATTCCCCACGCTTCCGCAAGGCCTTCTTCCGTCCCCTTCCCTTCACATTTATTGGCTAGCAAAAGAATAGGCTTTTTCGCTTTTCTCAAAAAGTCGGCAAAAGTTTGATCCAAAGGAGTTACTCCCTGACGGGCATCGATCATAAATAAAATCACATCGGCTTCATCCAAGGCTCGCAAAACTTGGGCTTTCATTCCCCCCATGAGAGGATCATCACTTTTGTCTTCAAGCCCCGCCGTATCCATCAGCCTTAAAGGAATATCTCCCAATTGACCAAAGGCTTCCTTAAGGTCACGGGTAACACCTGGTTTGTCATGAACAATGGCCATGCGCTTGCCGCACAAACGATTGAATAAGGTTGATTTCCCTACGTTCGGGCGTCCCACAATGGCAAGTTTGAGACCGTACTTTCTGCAAAAGGCTTCTGAAAGATTCATGGAATTCTTTTTCTAGTTTCACAAGAGATCCTGAGCTCGTCCTTAGCAGGACTCCTCAGGATGACATATGCGAAGAAACTTAAACTGTCATCCTGAGACCTCGAATAACACGAGAGGGACTCAGGATCTCCGCTGAACAAAGAAGACCTAGGTGGATATTTCATACCCATCTCGCTATTTAAAGGCCATAACATCCCCATTATCCGTTAGGATAAAGAGAGTTTCCTGCGCCACAATAGGAGGCAATGAAATAGGAGAGCCCAAATTTTGCTCCCCTATAATCTCGCCATTTTTAGGGTCAAGGCTCAGCAAGTTTCCATGGATACTGACTAAATAAAGCCTTCCACCTGCAAGAATAGGACCTTCCCAAACCCCTTTAAAGGGGTGTTCAGGATCGCAGGCCAATTTCTTAATCCAAACCACTTGTCCAAAATCACGGGTAATACAAAGCAATTCATTATGAGAGTTAAGCATGAAGATATACCCCCCAGAGACAGCAGGCGTTCGTGTACCACCTATGCTCCGCTCCCAACTTCTCTCACCACGCCGTAAATCATAGGCCGCCATTTTTTGATTGTGCCCAACAATAAGTACCTTTGTATCGTCAATGACAGGCAAGGCACGAATATGAGAAAGAGCAGATAAGGAATCGGGTCGACGAGTCGAACTTAAAGTTTCCGTCCACAGTTGATAACCATTATCTGCCTTTAAGGCATAAATTTCCCCCGAAGAATAGGTGACGATCACCACGCCCTTCGAAACAGCTGGAGCTGCGGTCCCCAAGAGACCTGCAAATTCAGTAATACCTGCATGCTCCCAAAGTTGCTTTCCTGATTCTCCCTCTAAAACGGTGAGCATATTACTGATGGTTAAGACATAAAGACGACCATCTACATAAGTTGGTGAGGCACGCACAGGACTTAGGGTTGGAATACGCCAAAGGATAGATCCGGTCTTGGCGTCAAGAGCCAAAATTTCTGCATGAGGAGAGGTGACAAAAATTTTCCCATCACCATAAGCGAGACCACCTCCAATGATGGCCATCTCGCGACCTTCCGGCGAGATATCTGTCCTCCAGAGCTCCATTCCTGTTGTCGCATTGAAAGCTGTTACATTCCCGTAAGTATCCATAGCATAAAGCACACCTTCTTCAACGATGGGTGGAGATAAGAGCCGTCCGGTTCCATTACCACTACCAATTGAACTTACCCATAAAGGCTGAGATGCTCCCGAAAATGCTAAATTTGACATGACATGGCTTGCTTCTCGTCCCATTTGAGACCAATTAGCATTGGCCTCAGGTTGGGGCAAAGAAATACTTATACTTTTAGCTTCTTCATCCACTTTGATAGCACTCTCATAGTCGACAACAGGAACTCGCGTTCCTGTAATAGGCACTTTTGCTGCATCACAAGCAACTAGGATAAGAAGTAAGAGCGGCCAGAGCCAATTTTTATTCATGTTTATTTCTCTTTCTTTTCTTCTTGCTCAAGCATAGCAACAGGCACTTCAATTTGGGTAAGCATTAGGCTTGCACGCATTCTCTCATAATCAGAAGCATAAGGTTCTTTTAATATCGCAATAAAGCTTTTAGAAGCAGCAACCTCATCCCCTTTTTTTAAATTTGCGAACCCCAACAGTTCATGGGAGAGAGGCGCCCAAGCATTATTTGGAGACGTCAGAGGTTGAATCGCTTCTAAAGCAGATCCGCTATCCAGTTCCCGCGCAGCAAGCAGTACTTTTGGTAAATTTCCAAGCGCCGGATCAGAAACATTTTTTCGAGCTATTTCATTATAGATTTCAGAAGGATTGGGAGTAAGGGCTGCCTCATAAAGGCGCGCCAATTTACCATATCCCCCCTTCTCTTGCGCTATTCCTTGAAAAGCTTTCAAAGCTTCCTCTTTCTTGCCATTATTAAAGAGCTCTACGGCGGATGAAAATGATCCGTGCATACGAAGTTGACTTTTATGCTGAAAATATTTCCACAAGGTATATCCTGCCGTCGCAAGAATAATGAGCAGTGCAAGCCCTATCACATAGTTACCAAACTTACGCCATAGATTCAGGATCTTTTCTTCTTGGATGTCCTCTTCCAGTTCTCTTAAAAAATCTGACATATTTCAGCTCCATTTGTATGCCTCTACCATAAGTGAAGTTAGAATTTTGGTAAAGGGGGCTTGGAAGCTCAAATAAAATGATCGCCGCTGGATCAATTCAAATAAAAATCCAAGGTTGAAACTACCCGAATTTTCTTCTTTAAAGAGGTAAGCCCATTATCATAAGTATCCGTTGGAGAAGCATCAGGGCTAGAGATTTGGATTACTCCTTGGTTTGCTCTTCGAATGCCGCCAATATGGCTTTCCGTAGTTTTAGCAAAGCTTTTTGCAACCTCAAGGGCATTTTTCGTTGCTTCCTCAACTAAAGCGGGGCGTAAATCATTAAATTTATCCAGATAGAAACGAACATTTGTGGTTGAGATAGTAATTCCTTGCTTTAAAAGTTCACCCGCCTTCCCTGAAAGAGAGTCAAGAATATCCACTTTTGGCGAATTTACTGACAAGGTATATTCAATAAGATAACGTTCTGGGGAAAGAGTCCCCGATCCATAATTCTGGGAATGCAAATCTGTCACACGAGGCGAGGATAGAGAAATTTCATTTTCGCCTATCCCCTGCTTTATCACAAAATTTTTGACAATTCCTGCATCAGACGCCAACTTTTCATACAAAGAATTCAATTCATTGCCTGAAACCTTAAAAGAAATTTCCCACGTGCCACGATCGGAACGTTCAATACGTTCAACCAAACCTTTAACCGTCACATAACGATCGACAAGTTTAGCTTCTTTAATCCCCTTATAAACGAAAAAACCTGCAAGTGCAGGCCCCAAAGCGATACATAATCCTAATACAGCTGCAGCCGGTGTAGGGCGAAAGGGTATCATTTTTATCTCCTCCCAAAATATATCTTATTAAAGATACCCCAATTTCATCTCCCTATCCAGATTATTTTCCCTTATTTTCTCAAAAAAACTATCGACAAATGAAGGCAAGCTTGTTATGGTCCCCACCATCTTAAGGGGT
>JAIESK010000097.1 GCA_019746105.1 Alphaproteobacteria bacterium | reverse complement strand
AAGTGCATATGAGTAAAGTTAACCCAGATAAATAAAGGGCCTTCTTTATGGTGTTTTTTCATAAATTCTACGGTTCGTTTCGTAATATCATCGTCAATGGTTTCCATCCTCTTTCGATCTAAAGGACCTGTATCTACAACTTTTTGTCCTCCTTTGTCATCTACCCAAGAGTGTATGACGCCTCTTGGGCCATATTTCTTGCGAAAATTTGGAAATTCAGATTCTTTCGGATAGTCAGGTGATTCTGGTTCTTCCTCAGCGTTTAAATGATATAAATTACCGTAAAATTCATCAAATCCATGATTTGTAGGGAGAAATTCATCCCTATCTCCTAAATGGTTTTTACCAAATTGTCCTGTTATATAGCCTAGTGGTTTAAGAAGTTCAGCAATCGTAGGATCTTTTTTACTAATCCCTATATTAGATCCAGGAACGCCTACTTTCGTTAAACCTGTACGAAAAACACTTTGTCCTGTTATAAAAGCGGCTCGACCTGCAGTACAACTTTGTTCCGCATAAAAATCCGTAAACAACATTCCTTCTTTACCAATTCGGTCAATGTTGGGAGTAAAGTACCCCATAAGTCCATAGGAATAAATACTGAGGTTTGTCTGGCCTATATCATCTCCAAAAATAACGATTATATTTGGTTTACCTTGCACTTTTTTGTCTTTGTTTTGGGAGGTTTCAGAATTATCAGAAGTAGGGGCTGTGGTATTGGGTAAGGCATTGAGAGGTACTACAAAAAGATACAAAAAATATAGCAAGAAGTACGTAGCTGCTAATTTATGTGACATAATACCCTCTTATAAGTGTTTAGAGTCCCTTAGCATAAGCAGAAGAGGTTAAAATTATCTTAAATATTTTGTAGAGGTAATTGGAATTGCTTTAGTTACTGTTTTTCCGAGGGATTTATTGAAATATCCTGCAGGGATGTCAGAATTATATCTGAAGCTTCTATCTGCAAATGCATCTGAAGATAGGCAAGTTGAAATAATAGAAACTGCAAATAATAATTTTTTAAATGACACAACATAACTCCATGTTAAATTAATTGTTAAATATAGTTAGCTTAAGAATAAAAAATATAATTTCAATAGGTGGTTAATAAAATAAATAGAACCCTCCCTCTCTTCATAGGCCTGTGCTATACTGCCTCTCAAATTAATAATGCGATGCAATTCATGATTCAGGGACGATTTATCCTTTTTATTTTAGGTGTTTTTTTATGCATCTTGGCGGGGGCCATGGTCATCCCAGCCTGTATGGATATTTTTTATAAAGATCCAGACTGGGTTTATTTTGGAGAGTCTGCAGCCATAACAGGCTTTGTGGGGGTTCTTCTCACTCTTGGGTTTTGGCCGGAGGGGGAGCCCGTTTTTGAGGTGCGAGAAACCTTTGTCTTAACCGTCTCTAGTTGGGTTGCTATTTCTCTTTTTGCCGCCCTTCCTTTTATGCTTTCCAATGCGGCTCCTACCTTTACGGATGCTTTTTTTGAGTCAACATCTGGGCTGACCACAACAGGAGCTACGGTTTTCACGGACTTGGATTATGCACCGCCAGGAATCTTACTCTGGCGCTCTCTTCTCCAATGGCTTGGGGGTGTGGGGATTGTTGTCATGGCAATGACCATTTTGCCGGCCCTTAAAATTGGAGGAATGCAGCTTTTTCGTAGTGAGTTTTCCGATCGTTCGGAAAAATATTTCCCAAGAGTGTCACAAATTGCCTCAGCCATCCTTTCAACCTATTTTCTGATGTCTTTTCTTTGTGGAATTGCCTACTGGTTTGCTGGCATGACACCTTTTCAAGCTATTTGTACTATGATGTCAACCGTATCAACGGCAGGCTTTGCTATTTCTGATCTCTCTCTTTCTTATTTTGATGAGCCATGGATTGAACTAATAGCTATTGTTTTTATGCTCATGGGTAGTATTACATTGCTTCTCTTTACCCGTTTTCTGCAAGGGGACCCAAAACCCTTGTGGCGTGATTCCCAAGTGCGTGTTTTTCTATCTCTTATGGGAATTACTTCTGTTCTGCTGACCCTGTGGCTTTGGCAAACAGAGGAATATGATTTCTTTTACGCCTTCCGGCATGCCTCTTTTGCTGTGGTATCTATAATATCAACAACGGGGTTCACAACCGTTGACTTTAATACCTGGGGAAGTTTTCCCCTCATTTTCCTTTTTTTGCTTATGTTTGTGGGAGGTTGTACGGGATCAACAGCGGGGGGTATAAAAATTTTCCGTTATCAAATTTTATTTAAGGCCGCAAAACATCAAATTTTACAATTACGACGGCCTCATGGTGTTTTTGTTCCCCTTTATAATAACCAGAGATTGCTCGAAGCGGATTTTATGTCTGTACTCGCTTTTTTCGCGCTTTATATTTTTTGCTATGCTGCCTTGGCTTTAGGGTATTCTTTGTCGGGTTTAGATGTGATTTCCAGTCTTTCAGGAAGTGCAACCATCCTTGGAAATGTAGGACCAGGATTAGGAGATCAAATTGGCCCTTCTGGTAATTATGGAATTTTATCTGACCCCGCAAAATGGTTAACAATCTTTGGAATGCTCTTAGGGCGTCTTGAGCTTTTAACTTTAATAATTCTTTTTACCCCAAATTTTTGGCGAACTTAAATTAATCTTCAGGAACATGTTCAAGACGAGTAACTTTAATGTTTTCTAAGCTTAAATGCTTTTCAAAGTAAGAACTAAAGGTAAGAATATTTCGTAACTTTCGTCCCGTAGCATTTCTTTTGATACAAAAATAAGTTTGGATAAAAGGGCCAGAAATTTCAGGCAGAACTCTAACAAGATTTCCTTTATAGGCATGATTAGATTGGATTGTTGCAGAGCAAATTCCAACATCATTTTCAGCAGCGTCAAAAATAGCTTTTGTTGAGTTTATCGTTAAATGGGGTTTTAGTTTAGGGAGTCCATAACCTTGGCCCTTGAGATGCCAGTTGATATCTTCAAAATAGCTAAAAGGATGCTCCCCATAACCTATAATGCGATGAGAGAGTAAATCATCGGGAAATTGAGGAGTGCCCATTTTTTCTAGATAAGCGTTGCTGGCAAACAAGCCATGGCTATAAGAGATAGACCAAGCTTTTATAAAGTTTTCCGAGTCTCCAAAAGGTCTTATAAGAACATCAGAAATATTTTCTTCATCACGAGTAATTGTATCTGATGCTGTCATATGGAGACGCAAATTAGGATGATCCGTATACAGACGTTTGAGGACTTCCATAGAAGTCCATTGAAAGGAAAGAGCTTTAGTTATTGAAACAAGAATATCTCCACCAACAGGAGAATCGTCTACATTTTTTGTATTAAGAAGACTTTCTTCATAAGTTTGATAAATCTTATAAGCAAAAGGGATAAATTCTTCTCCCGCGGCTGTGAACGATAGGCTTTGCTTTTTTCGATTAATAAGCTGTTTTCCTAAATCTTTTTCCAAATCAGAGATATAAGACCACATGGACGAACGGGGAATTCCTAGAGTTTTGTGAATATTAAAATCACAATTGGTTTCAGCCAATTTGACAAAGATATAGATTGATTTCATTCTCATAAACAATATCCATATTTTCGATATTTTATTTTTAAAATTTACGTTGACATAATATTTTTTTATAGTAGTATCGTCATAAGGTCAAGTATGACCTCTTTTGTAGGTGATCTGCTCTTAGAGTTAGGTGCCTTGCAGGGAGAAATGCCTCCAGCCCCTCTCTGCAAAATTAAAAGTATTATTTTGTTTGGTGGTTTTTTTTGTTACCCTGTGGTCCTTTCTATGAAAGGGCCACAAGTCTATCTAGGGTCATTTAATCTCTTTTAAGAAATTATTTAATTTTAAAGCCATCTCTAAAAATTTTTACATACAAGATTCAGTATAACATTCGGGTTTTTAGAGCTACGATAAGGGGTTAGCGTTTTTTTATTGAATAATGTATCTCTATTTGTATGATGGGGTAAGTTGACACTCCAACAGTAATTAAAGAGGTATAGTAAATTTATGAAAAAAAATTATAAAGCTATCTTAGCAGCAATGACGGGAAATGCTTTAGAATATTACGATGTTATGCTCTATGGTTTTTTTGCAACAACGTTAGCGCCTCTATTTTTTCCTTCCGATAATCAGGCTGTTTCTTATATTTCTAGTTTAGGAACCTTTGCCGCTGGCTTTGTCATGCGCCCTGTGGGGGGGCTGGTTTTTGGCCATTTGGGGGATAAATTTGGCAGGCGTTTTGCTCTTGTGTTGTCTATTTTTCTTGTGACCCTCCCAACCCTTACCATTGGACTTTTGCCGACCTATGCGGAAATAGGTATCGCTGCCCCTGTCATTCTTGTAACTTGTCGACTACTCCAAGGTCTTTGTGTGGGAGGGGAATATAGCGGAGCTTCCATATTCGTGATTGAATATTCAAAAAAAGGAAAAGAATGCTTTGCTGGTAGCATCCTGACTGCTTCTGGAAGTTTTGGAGGGGTTATTGGGACCTTCTGCGGTTTTATTTGTACACTTGCTTTTATGCCCACATGGGGATGGCGTATCCCTTTTATTATCGGAGCTTTTATGGGGCTAATGGGCTATTATATCCGGGCAAAAGTTAATGAGAGTCCAGAGTTTGAGAAAGCAAAAGATGAAAGAATAGAAAAAGTTCCATTATGGGGCGTACTTGTGAAGAGGAAAAAAAATCTTCTTTGTACGGTAGCGATTGGAGCATCTTCTCTTGTTCCTCTTTATCTTGCAACAGTTTACATGGGCTTTTTAATGAGTTCTAAACTTCACCTGACAATATCTGAAATTATGTTAACGAATGTTGCTCTGACAAGCTTTAACGTTTGTTTGTTCCCTTTTTTCGGAAGACTTGCAGATAAGATTGGCAAAGAGAATCAAATGAAAAAAGCTGCAATTTTTATGGTTTTGCTGGCCTATCCGCTATTTTTCTTTTTAGAAAATAATTTTTCTTTATTAAACATTATTATTGTTCAGTTTGCCATCTTGGGGCTAAATATAGCTTTTGTTGCCCCTTCTATGGCCCTTTTAACAACCTATTTCCCTGTGCATGAACGATATAGTGGCATTGGCTTTGGGTATGCTTTGGGTGGCGCTCTTTTGGGAGGAACGACACCCCTTATCATTACCAGCTTAAGCTCTTGGCATGAATCTCCTTATATCCCTGCTTATTACCTTATGTTTTCAGCTATTTTGGGGATTTTAGGTGTTACACTTGGGAAAAAACAAAAAGCTGATGAGATAAGGCTTCAACCTAGATCTAATATGAATAGGCTAAGGTACGCAAAGGCTTCATAGGTTTTGGATATTGGCGCGCCCGAAGGGATTCGAACCCCTGGCCTTTGCCTCCGGAGGGCAACGCTCTATCCAGCTGAGCTACGGGCGCAGAAATACTCTTCGTCTTTCAAGTGCCGGGGATTCACCCTTCGGCACGTATCAAAATACGCTCATTGGGCTTATCCTTGGACATCTGTCCGGAAACTTGAAATCCTTTAAGTATAGTAAATTTCTTCTAGCGGTTATATACTCTCATGAGATGAGATGCAATGGGGCCATAAACAATGGGGCCAAACTTATGAGATATTTTGGGGAGCCAGTAAACGTGAAAAACGCTGTTGTCAGATGCGATGGTGATGGAGGGCCTTTGGGCCATCCTGTGGTATTTCTTAACTTGATTCCTAAAGAAGAAATTGTTTGCCCTTATTGCAGCCGTTATTTTGTAAGAGAAAATAAAGACAAAATCCATAAAAAACGAAAAGAGTAATCTCATGAAACAGGTAACATTGTATTTATGTCTTTTGGTTCTTTTAAAGGTATCTCCTGGTGACGCAAGTGCTCTTGGAAACCCAGCCTCCAAAAATTGTATCGAGAAAGGGGGAACGTTGCAGATCCTAAAGCGTGGGGATGGCGGTGAATACGGTGTTTGTTTTTTTGAAGATAATCGTCAATGTGAAGAATGGGCTCTGTTTAAAGGGAACTGTCCTGTTGGGGGCATCAAAGTCACAGGCTATAACACGCCAGAAGCAGTTTATTGTGCGATTGTCGGCGGATCAGTAAGTAGCGATCAGAGCATGTGTACCTTTGCTAAAGTCTGTTCAGTAAATGATCTTTATAATGGAAAATGCAATCCATAAAAAAAGCCACCCCTTGTAAGTTTTCTCTAAAAAATTCTTAGAAGAGGTGGCTTAATTTTTTAAGCTTACGCTAACTTAAGATTGACAGCTGATGTCTTTCCCTTGTTGCTTGCAAGTTCAAAGGTAACCTTTTGACCTTCGGCCAAATTAGCAATACCTGAACGCTCAAGTTCAGTAATGTGAACGAATACATCACGTGTACCGTCTTCCATTTGTATAAAGCCATAGCCTTTTGTGGGGTTAAACCATTTAACTGTACCGTTCTCCATCTATATATCCTTATGGTTGGGCGTTTACTAAAACGAGTTTTGATGAAACGCGTAAAAATTCCATTCCATTTAGATAATTACATCTGCTAGGTGAAGGGGAGCTGAGGGTAAGAAGTAGAAGGTACATATAGTCTATCTCAGTTTCTTACGCAGAGCACACTATCTCTACGGTTTCTTTCCTTTAAGGAGTTTCAAACTCACAATTACTATAAGCTATCTATTAAGAAAAGCAAGGACTTAATCTATGCGGCCTCTTTAAGGAAATCCTGTTGATAAGAAAAATGATGCGAGGCATGAACTAAGAGCACAAGACAAGGAATGCAAGATAATGCTGTAAAGGTGAAAAATCCAGGCCAGGAAAGGATATCTGCAAGAAAACCTGAGATCATGGAGAGAAGGATACGAACAAGAGATCCAAATGAGGAGAGAAGAGCAAAATGGGTTGCCGTATGGGGCACGCTACAAAGGCTGGAAAGATAAGCAATAAAAGCAGCTGCTCCTAAGCCACAGGTTAAATTTTCAACGCCAATGGTAATGATGAGCACATCAAGATTATAACCCACGAGGGCTTGTATAACAAACATAAGGCTTGAGAGAATTTGCAGAACAGCACAAAGCATAAGACTCGCAAGGATTCCAAAACGGTTGAGAAAAAGGCCGCCAACAAATCCTCCTATAATCATGGCGGAAATGCCAAAAAGTTTAGCTACATGAGCAATTTCGAGTTTGCTGTAGCCAATTTCAACTAAAAAAGGCGTATTCATGACACTTAAGGCTGTATCTCCAACTTTATAAAAAAAGATAAAAGCTAAAACTACCCGCCAGTCATAGGATTTCCACAGCTCTTTAAGAGGAGGACCATAGGTTGACTTTAACCAACTCCAAAAACGGTTGTGGAGTGGGGTAGGAGTAAAGGAAAGATGTGGGGCGGGGCTAAAAACAAGGGTTTGAGGAGAAGGGCAAAGGAATGTTGTTAAAAGGCCAATGCCAATAAAGGCTGCCATAATTTCATAGGTGGTTTGCCAAGAAAATAGTGTTGCTAAAAATAAAGCTCCCGCCCCTGACATCATCATGCCAAAACGATAGCCAAGGTAGGTAGAAGAAGCAGCAGCTCCTCTTTGATTTTCATCAATGATTTCAATACGGTAAGCTTCAACCACAATATCTTGGATAGCAGAGCAAAAAGCAACGCCAAAGCCCCACAGAGCAGTTTCAAAAATATGAGTTTCCGGATGAGATGATCCAAGGCCCATCAGCATAAAAATAAGAGCGATTTGAGAGACAAGGGCCCAGCTGCGTCGTTGCCCCAAGTATTTCCAAAGAAAGGGCAGTTTAACACGATCCACCATGGGGCCCCAAATGAATTTAAAAGTATAGGGAAGGGTAATAATAACAAAAAGACCAATGGTCGTATTATTAATTCCTGACTCTTTTAACCAGATTGTGAGCGTTGAAAGTGTCAATAAAAAAGGCAGTCCGCTTGAAAATCCAAAGAGGAAAATCGAAAGAATGCGCTTATCTATAAAAGCAACAACACTATTTTTCCAAGAATGTATCAATGGAATCCTATATCCTTATAAGCATTTAACCCTTTCGAATATATCATAAATATTGAAAATGAATAATTTAAAATTTATAAAGACATTGAAGGAGCGAACTTCACCATTTTCCTGTAAGTCTCTAAAAATGCCTCGTCACTCCAATACATATAGGAAGCATTATCTATGGAGGGAGCGATGGTTTTGTCATACTCAACAGGACAGGCATGAGATTGATAAAGTCCTTCGGTAATCTGTTCGCCAATGGATGCAGTTCCTCGTATAAAAGGTAAAGCTATTGTCCAATAGCGTTGAAAAAGTCCGATCTTGTCACGAATCACCTCCCTGTTCTGACTATCCGCGAAGAGAGCTTCTTTCATGAGATTTTCATAATGAGAGACAAAAGGAGAGAGATAAACCTTTCCCGGATGACAAATCATAAGAGGAATTTTACCATGCTCTAGGTGTTCCAAGCTTGGCATCATTCCCATAAAGCCATAGCCGGGGGTAAACTCGGTCCCGCTCAGATTATGTTCAATGTCAACCCGAATAAGTCGAATACTTCCTGTATCCTCTAGAGAAACTTGAGGTAAAAGGCATTTGTTAATCTTATCAAAGGGGATCCCCATTAATGAAGGAGGACCTGAATGCTGGCTAATTTTTGAAGTCGCTACTTGTTGACATATTTCGATAAGCTGTTCCTGGTAGCTAACTTGTTGGCCCTCATTCGTAAAGGAAACATGTCCATCAAGGAGAAATTCAGATAAGAAATCTCCATCCAGTGCACGGTTAAGGGCTTGTTTTTCAAGCTCACTTATAGGCCTTGGGCTGCTCAAAACGGATTGATGTAATGCCCAGTCGTCTGAACTGACGCAAACTGGCCAATCTGGTTGTTCCAAGACCCTCACGCGATAGCGGGTGTTTCCCATATCAACCCATTCATTGACTCGACCTTGTTTTACGTGTTCGTGAATCGTCTTTTGAATATGTTTTTGCATTTCAGCAAATTTTGAGAGGAATAATGGAGTTGTTTCATGTTCACCATCATGTTCTAAACGGCACACTCCAAAATAGTCAGCGTTAACTGAACCCGTTGCCTTTGCAATAGCTTGTCTTTTTTGAGCAAGCTGACTAATAAGACCTCTCAATGTACCTTCTTTTACCATGCTAGGATTAGTTCTACAGAGAGAGAACATTTTTTTCAAAAGAGCGATGCTTTTTTTGACCTCCTCTTGATATATGAGATGCCCCTTTTCGCCCCCATAACTCATGAGAGATTGAGGTTCCCCCTCAACTCTTTCTGACGTGCTAGAAGAACACGAAGAACTTCCAGAAGGAGGAGGGGACGCTAAAGTAGAAGCTAGAAAACCAGGTTGATCATCACGATCTGTAATCATAGCTGATGCGTTGGAAAGAAGACAAAGAAGCAGGAAATAATATTTCATAATATAAATCCAAATTATTAATCATTTGCAAAATACATATTTATTTATATTTCAAATGTCAAGATTTATATACATAATTTTAAGCTCATTCTGACTGCAAGTGTGACCTCATCACCTTCTTTGCATGAGAGAATAAAAGTTATAAAGTAAATTTAAGCCGCAAGTTCATTTAAAGCGGCTCTGGCATCGGGGGAGAGAGAGTAGGATCCTGGAAGAGCGAGGATGGCGGTTTCCTTGTCGAGAGGAACTTTCACAATGATCCTCGTGCGGCCCGCATTTTCCTTGCTAAGGATTTTTTCTAAGATTTTAATTTGTTTTTCTTCTTGAAGAGTGAGAGTCAGGCTTCCCCCCTCCGTGGCTTTTTCTAAACATTCAATGCTTTGGCAGGTGAGGCGTAAGGCATCATCTGTAAGTTGGGCGGTGACTGTGACAAGAAGAGCTTTCCCGGGCTCAAGCCAATCCCGGTATTGATTCAGCAACTCTGAAAAAAGAGTCACTTCAAAAATACCTGAGGGATCGGAAAGTTGCACAAAAGCATACCTTTGTCCACTTTTTGTGGCCCGTTCTTGTTTGGTGATAAGAATTCCTGCAAGGCGATAAGTTTGGCTTTCACGACTTGCTTGAACCCGTGTCATCAGCTCAGCAGCTGGAGTTGTGTGGATTTGAGAAAGAGTGTCACCATAAGCATCTAAGGGATGGGCATTGAGGTAAAATCCTATGGCGGCGAATTCATGGCGGAGCTTTTCAAGGGGGCCCCATTCATTACAGGAAGTTAACTGGGGACGCGTGACATCTCTTCCAAATAAGCCTTGAGGCCGTTTATCCTCATTTCCATAGCGGAGCAAAATCTCAAGGTTTTCCATCAACTGGCATCGGTTGGTGCAGAGGCTATCAAAAGCGCCGGCTGTAATCAGGCTTTCCATTTGACGTTTATTGATGACCCGTCCATCAACCCGCTCAACGAGGTCAAGGATATCCTTAAAGGGGCCATTTTTCTCGCGCTCTTGGCACAGGGAATCCATGGCGGCTTGCCCCACATTTTTTAAAGCTGCGAGAGCATAGCGAATGGCCTGACCCTCCACCTTAAAAGTGGCATGGGATTGATTTACATCCGGGGGCAATAATTCAATTCCCAGGCGTTTTACTTCCCTAGCAAAGAAGGTTAATTTGTCCGTGTTGTGTAATTCATGGGTCATGAGCGCTGCCATGTAGGCTACGGGATAGTGGGCTTTGAGGTAGGCAGTTTGATAGGTAATTAAAGCATAGGTAGCCGCATGAGCTTTTGGAAAGGCATAGCTTGCAAATTTTTCAATTTGGTCAAAGAGGATTTTAGCTGTTCCTGGAGTGCCGCCCACGTTCTCTAAAATGCCATCGATAAAGCGCTTGCGCTGAGCATCCATTTCCGACTTGATTTTTTTACCCATGGCACGCCGTAAAATATCAGCGGCTCCTAAGGTATATCCTGCAAGGTCTCGGGCAATGCGCAGCACGTGCTCTTGGTAGACGATAACTCCATGAGTTTCCTCTAAGATAGGCTTGAGTTCTGGATAAAGGTAGCTGACCTTTTCTTCCCCATGACGGCAAGCAATGTAGCGGGGAATATCATCCATAGGTCCCGGACGATAAAGAGCGCCTACAGCAATAATTTCCTCAAATCTGTCGGGTTTAAGCTTGCGAACAACGTCTGTCATCCCGCCGCTTTCCACTTGAAAGATGCCAATTGTCTCGCCTCGAATCAGGAGATCAAAAGTTTTTTCATCGTCCAAAGGTATGGAGAGGATATCCAATTCAATGCCTAGTTCTTTTAAATTTTCAACAGTTTGCTGAATAACGGTCAGAGTTTTCAAGCCTAAGAAGTCAAACTTCACAAGGCCCGCTTGCTCAACATATTTCATGTTAAATTGAGTTGCAGGAAGGGGGGAGCGCGGATCGTAATAAAGGGGAACCATCTCATCCAAAGGTCTGTTGCCAATCACAACACCGGCTGCGTGAGTGGAAGCATGACGATAAAGACCCTCTAATTGTTGCGCAATATCAAGAAGGTGTTGCACTTCCGTTTCTTGTTCAGCAATTTGTTTCAGTTGGGGTTCAATTTCAAGAGCTTCCTTTAAGGTAACCGGGTGGGCGGGATTATTAGGGATAAGCTTACAAATCTTATCCACTTGTCCATAGGGCATTTGTAAAACGCGTCCCACATCGCGCAAAACGGCGCGGGCTTGAAGCTTTCCAAAGGTAATAATATGAGCCACCCGATCCTTGCCATATTTTTCACGTACATAGCGAATGACTTCATCGCGACGCTCTTGGCAAAAATCGATATCGAAGTCAGGCATACTGACCCGCTCGGGGTTCAAAAAACGTTCAAAGAAGAGCCCAAAACGTAAAGGATCAAGGTCAGTAATGGTTAGAGACCAGGCTACAACCGATCCTGCACCTGAACCTCGCCCAGGGCCTACGGGGATTTTTTGGGATTTGGCCCATTTGATAAAGTCAGCCACGATCAAGAAGTATCCCGAATATTTCATCTGTTCAATGACGCCAAGTTCATACATGAGCTGTGTTGAGTACTTTTCTTTTGTGGTATTTTTTTCTTCCTCACTCATTGAAGAAGTATAAACATAGCGTTCAAGCCGTTCTTCCAAGCCCATTTGGGCTTGAGTGCGCAGTTCTTTAACCTCGTCCTCACAGGGAAAAGTGGGGAGGATGGGCTCAATAGGCGTCAGGAGGAAACTGCATCTTTGAGCGATAACACATGTATTTTCAATAGCCTCGGGCAGATCTGCAAAAAGAGCTTCCATGTCTTGGGATGATTTAAAACAATGGTCCGGTGTTATTCGCCGTCTGTTAGGCTCGTTGACATAGGATCCCTCCGCAATGCAGAGAAGGGCATCGTGGGCTTCATACATTGAGGGGTCAGGAAAGAAAGCTTCATTAGTCGCAACAAGAGGAATGTTTTCTTGATAAGCGAGATTTATGAGAGCCTCTTCTATATTCTCTTTTTCAGGCGTTGTGGAGCCTTGACGAGAAATTTCAATGTAGAGACGATTTTGAAATAAGGTTGATAGTGTTTTTAGATAAGCATCGGCCTTAAGGCCGCGGGCGAGTCTTTTATTGAGTCCTCCCGTGTCCCCTCCTGTAAGTGCTATGAGCCCCTCACTCCAAAGAGCCAGTTTTTCAAAATCGATTTGAGGACCTTCACCTTCTTTGCCATGCAAGTAGGTGTGGGAAACAATTTTCAGAAGATTTTGGTATCCCTTTTGGTTTTGAGCCAAGAGAACGAGAGTATCCGTTTCATTTTTGGCAGTTCCTCTCTCAGAGGTGATTTGTATTTGACATCCTATGATGGGCTGAATGCCTGCATCGCGAGCCACAAGAGAAAACTCCATAGCCCCAAAAAGGTTACCTGTATCCGTCATGGCAACAGCAGGCATATGATGTTCCTGAGCCAGAGCGATCAGTTTTTTTACGGGCAGGGCACCTTCTAGCAAGGAATAGGCCGTGTGGACGCGTAAATGAACGAACATAATTCTCCTCTCTCTCTTTTGTTTATACACGAAAAAAGGGGGGTGAACAGAGACATCTTGCCAGAAAGTTGAGAGTGGGGTATATAATGACACTCTATGGAAGTTTGTGAATTAAAAATTATTTGTTTCAAAAAGAAAAAGAAGTAGTTTTTTATTAAAAGGAATGTAAATGGCTGAAAAATTTAATGTAGACGATGATTCAGTTCGCGGCCTAGCAAAGCTTCTCGAAGAAACAGGCCTTACGGAAATTGAATATCAAGTTGGAACGCATCGTATTCGTGTGGTTCGCAGTAATGTATCAGTTGTTTCTCATGCAGTTTCTGCCCCCTCTCATCCTGTCTCTGCTCCTGTAAAAGAAATCTCTCCTGTGGAGGCTCCTGTAGTTCAAGGAGAAACCGTGAAATCCCCTATGGTTGGGACGGTTTACTTATCAGCTGAACCTGGGGCAGCTGCCTTTATTAAGACTGGAGATTTAGTTAAAAAAGGAGATACCCTCCTGATTATTGAAGCCATGAAGGTAATGAATCCCATTCGTGCTCCGCGTGATGGAAAGGTTTTGTCAATTTGTATTGAAAACGCAAAGCCTGTTGAATTTGATGAACCCCTTCTTATTCTCGAGTAGAAGAAAAATTCCTCCAACAAAGGATTGTGTTTTATGTTTAAAAAAGTTCTGATCGCCAATCGTGGCGAAATTGCCCTTCGTATTTTA
>JAIESK010000002.1 GCA_019746105.1 Alphaproteobacteria bacterium | reverse complement strand
CCCCTGCGGCTGGCTAAGCCTAAACTTCATCACAATGTTCTTAAAAAAGCGGCTCCATCAAAAGCCGCTTTTTTTGTAGGGAATGCTTTTAAAGAATGATAAACTTAGAAGAAAATAGACTAAGGGAGAGTGTCATGAAAAAAAATAAAATTCAAAGAGGAGTTCTTCCTCCCTTATTTGATCGGATTATTCAACGGAAGATGGATCAAGCTGTGGGTGAGCCGCTTTTGGATGCTAAAGGACTTCAAGAGTCAATTATCAAAGAGTTATCTTTAATGCTAAACACACGATGTACGGTTAGAAAAGTAATTTATGACAATCACATTGATGAAATTCCTCTCTTTGGCCTGCCGGATTTTTTTGGACTTGAAGATTTTAGTGATTTTGACCCTTCAAATCAGCAAACCTGGCCAAAGACCGCTCGGATTATCAGCTCAGCCATTCAAGCTGCCGAGCCACGTCTTCAAAATATTCATGTTAAAATTAAAGGTTATAATACCTCTCTTCAATCTTTAGAGATTGCAGTTTCTGCCATGATAAAAGAAGCAAAACTCTTAAAAGAGATTCACTTTCCTTTAGAGCTTCTTCGTAACTTACCAGGAGTTGGTCAGGCAGCAGCTTAAGAAGTAGGATTCATTTCAAAGGCGAGAGTCCGTTCAATTCCTTGAAGGTCCTTCAAAACAAACAAACGCTGAAATCCTCGTTCTTGAAAGAGAGAAGTTACAGAAGCACTTTGTCCCATACCAATTTCAAGAACGACCAGGCCTTTGGGAGCTAACAGATGCGGAATGGTTTTTGCAAGTAAGGCATAACAATCAAGGCCATTTTCTCCTCCAAAGAGCGCTTGAGCAGGGTCATAAGCTAGGACTGCTTTTTCCAAAGTTTCTTTCTCTTGCAATGGGATATAGGGAGGGTTGCTGACAATAATGTCAAATTTTTCACGAATTCCTTCTCCCCAATTGGAAATTTGAAAGTGAGCTCGTGGAAGAACTCCATTAAGTTCAGCATTTTTTTGGGCCATAGAGAGAGCTTTTTCTTCAATATCAACTCCCATGCCAGAAGCATTTTTGAGCTCATGCAATAAGGATATCAGAAGACACCCAGACCCTGTCCCTAAATCCAATAGTCGCCAAGGCTCTTTGGAGCAAGGGCCAATCCATTTTAAAACAGCCTCGATGATGAGTTCTGATTCGGGGCGCGGATCAAGGGTATGCTCATTTAATTGAAAGGGAAGACTCCAAAACTCTCGCATGCCTTTAATGCGTGAAAGGGGTTCTCCCTTCAGGCGCCGTGCAAGCCAGTCTTGAATAGTTTTTTCTTCTAAAGGAGTTGGGGTATAGGACGGATTTAAGGTTATAAAAGCTCCCTCACGGTTAATTGCAGCTCCTAACAACCATTTAGCTTCCTGGGAGGTTTGTGAAAAACCAACCTGGATCATTGCTCCTTCAATCGCTTTCCGCCACTCAGTGAGTGTCATAGAGGGGCCGGCGTTTTATGAGGATAATGGCATTCTTCCCGAACAGGACAGGTAGGGCAAAGGGGGTTGCGTGCTTTACAAATATAACGCCCATGGAGAACAAGCCAATGGTGAGCTTTTAAAAGCCACTGGGATGGAATTCGCTTCATGAGCTGTTTTTCAACTTCAAGAGGTGTTTTGCCGTGGGCAAGTCCTGTTCGATTTGAAACTCGGAAGATGTGAGTATCCACAGCAATCACCGGTTCTTGAAAGGCGGCATTTAAGACCACGTTGGCAGTTTTACGCCCCACGCCGGGCAAAGATTCAAGATCCTCTCTTTTATCAGGAACAATTCCCTTAAATTGATTCACAAGCTTTTGACAAAGCCCTATTAAATTGCGGGCTTTGGCATTGTAGAGGCCAATAGTGTTAATATACTTTTTAAGGCCATCTTCTCCTAAAGCGAGCATTTTTTCAGGTGTATCTGCCACCTTAAAAAGCTCGGCAGTAGCCTTGTTAACCCCTTTGTCTGTGGCTTGAGCCGATAAAACAACCGCAACCAGAAGAGTAAATGAATTTATTGAATAGAGCTCCCCCTTAGGATTAGGGTTCTGAGCCGATAACTTTTCAAAGAAGTGCTCAATTTCTGTAGAGGTCATAAGGGACGATGTCATTGACAAAAACCTAACACATGATCGATCGTATAAAGACCCGGCGCCTTGTCCTTAAGCCATAGAGCTCCTTGAATGGCGCCTTGAGAAAAGAGAGAAGGGTCAAGAGCGCGGTGTTGCATAGTAATCATATCTTTTTCTCCAGCAAAGATGACAGAGTGATCTCCCACAACGCCTCCGCCCCTTAAGACAGCACACTCAATGGTATGAGAGGGGCGAGGGGATTGAGAAGGATAGGGCGGCGTGTTATGGTTTGAATTGATATCTTCTGCAAGAGCTTTTGCAAGAGAAAGAGCGGTTCCTGAAGGGGCATCAGCTTTATGGCGATGGTGCATTTCAAGAAGGCTAATATCGTAGCTGGAGCCAAGAGCCTTTGAGGCTATTGTTATGATTTGTTTCAAAAGAGCGATCCCAAAACTTGTATTGGGGGCTACCAAAATAGGAATTTGAAAGGCGGCCTTTTTTAAAGCATCCTGCTGCACGTTATTTAAACCGGTCATACAGGCCACATAAGGTTTTTCTTGTTGGAGAGCTTCTAAAAGATGGAGGTCCAATCCCTCAGGATGACTAAAATCAATAATGACTTGAGCGTCACTAAAGGCTTTTTTTGGAGAATCGGTAATAGAAAGATTTATTGGAGGCATCCCAATGAGAATTCCTGCGTCAGAGCCTACAAAAGGATTGCCTGGTCGTGTTAAAACGCCTGCGATTTCAACATCGGCGTGCCCTGTGATTTCTTTGAGGGTTAATTGCCCCATCCGCCCTGTTGCACCTGCAAGCGCGATATTAAGCATTTTTTTTCCCCATTTTTAGTTCCACTTTAAGAGCTCCTAGAGGATCATACTTAGCCAGTTTTAAGGAAGGAATAGGGATATTATGATACTGGACAAAAGTGGGGTCGGGCAACCGGAGAACTTCCTCTAATTCGCAAATTTCAACAACAAGGCTTAAGGGAGATTTATTCTGAGAGGGGAAGGGATAAATGCCAACACCACGCACTTCAAGAAGGCCTTTTAAGGCGTCAGGACAAGAAACATAAACTTCTTCTTTATCAAAGGTAAGATATGTTTGATCATCGGCCACAAGGCAGGCTCCACGGTCGATAAGTTGTAAGGCAAGAGATGATTTTCCCGTTCCCGGTTTTCCCGTAAGGAGGACTGCTTTTCCTTGTACTTCTATGGCTGTGCCGTGGAGGGTTAAAAGCGTCATAGAGTGCCTTTAATGAATTTGGCGGCAAAGAAGCCATCCGTATTATTTTGTAAGGGGGAAAGGGTTAAAAAGGGTGCTTCTTGAAGGCCACAATTGACTAGAGTAAAATCTGGATTGTCCTTTAAAAAAGTCTGAGCGATATCTTCATTTTCTTCGCAGAAGAAGGAACAGGTGGCATAGACAAGGCTCCCCCCCGGTTTCACCAGTGCTGCAGCCCCATTAATAAGACTTTTTTGAAGAGCTGTTAGCTCAGCGATATCTTGAGGAGTAATGTTCCACTTTTGATCGGGGTTGCGGCGCCAAGTACCGCTGCCAGAACAAGGGGCATCAACCAAAACATGGTCAAAGCGTTCTTTTTGTCTTTTCAGCCATTTATCCGTTATGCCTGAAATTTCGCGCAACTCCACATTACAAACTCCCGCCCGTTTCAGGCGTTCCTTGGTACGTTTGAGGCGCCAAGCAGCCGTATCCGTTGCGACAACGCGGCCCTTATTGTTAAGGAGTGCTGCAAGAGCCAAGGTTTTCCCCCCTGCACCTGCACATAGATCCAAGACACTTTGGCCGGGTTGAATCTCCAGGAGTTGGGCCACCATTTGGGAACCTTCATCTTGAACTTCAACGAGCCCCTCTTGGAAGGCCTTTGTTTGGGAAATGTTTTCACGACTCTTGATACGCAAACCCCAAGGAGAATAGGGGGTTATTTCAGCATCAAGTCCCGTGCTGTTCAAATTCATTAAGGCCGCATCACGGGTTGTTTTCAAGAGATTAACGCGTAAATCTAAAGGCGCCTGCTCTAAAAAGGAGCGAGCTTCAGTTTGTAAACTGTCTCCAAAACGGCGTCTTAAGAAGGGAAAAAGAGATTCGGGATATTCCCCTTCAACCCAAGGGGGAAGCTTATCAAGTTTTGGCAGGGCTTCAAAAATGGAACGCTCCTTATCGGACAGTCTTTCTGGAGCATATTTTTCCCCTGAAAATAAAATGCCAAATTTTTCTCGGGGCATTTTTTCAAAGAGCCAAAGATAGGAGAGAAGGCGAATACGTGCCGCATCATAAGGGGCCATTAAAAGGGGAGAAAGACCTCGTTCCAAGGCCCACCAATCACAAGAGGCTCTATGACGTATAATGGCGTAGACGAGGGTTGAAATTGATTGACGATCTTTAGAGCCAATGTAGCGGCGGGTTTTAAAATAGGTGTGACTAAGTTGATCAAGCGGTTTTTTCTCAGCGCCATGGAGGGTCAAAATTTCAATTACGCTTTGAAGACGAGCGGCATCCTTCATGGGTGAAATCCTGTAGCAACCACGTACATTTCTGCCGAATCTGCTCGACTTGCGGGCGGTTTGAAATGGCTCACTTTTTTAAAATGTTTTTTCATTAATGTTAAAATTTCCTTCTCAGTGCCACCACGTAAGACTTTTATTACAAGGGAGCCATCTACTTCTAACACTTCTTGAGCAAAAAGATAGGCTTCTTCTGCAAGGGCCATAATGCGTAGATGGTCCGTTTGTGTATGGCCTGTACTGGAGGCCGCCATATCGCTTAGTACTACGTTGACAGGGCCTCCTAAGGCTTCTTTTAGATCCCTAAGAACCATAGGATCCGTAAAATCTCCACAAATAAAATGAACATCCTTGAGTGGCTCCATGGGGTTCAAATCAATAGCAATAACTTTTCCTTGAGAGCCAACACGTTCAAGGGCCACTTGGCACCATCCCCCGGGAGTGGCCCCAAGGTCAACCACATGGGCACCCAGCTTCAAGATTTTAAATTTGTCATCAATTTCTCGCAGTTTATAAGCGGCTCTAGAGCGATAATTTGCCTTTTTTGCTTTTTGTACGTAGGGATCGTTTAATTGCCGTGTCAGCCATCTTTGAGAAGATATTTTTCTACCTCGTGCTGTTTTAAGACGCACGGAAAGGGGGCGGCCTGAGGTATTTTTACTTTTCATGGGGCATCAAATCCAAAAGGATTCCTTCTCGCACACCACGATCTGCGACGCGTACAGGGTTTATTGGAAAGACATCATAGATGCCTTGAAAAATGGCCATGCCCCCCAGAACGAGTTCAGAGCGCATGGGGCCAATACAGGGATGAATTAACCGCTCTTCAACACTCATAGAAAAAAGTAAGGAAATGGTTTTATTAATTATCTCTGGCGTTAATAATTGGCCGCTCACCCGCTTTCTATCATAACGGTCAAGTTTCATGTGAATCGCTGAAATCGTTGTCACAGTTCCACTTGTTCCAATAAGTTGGACATTATTTTTGCGCATCTGGGGATAGATATGGGCTTTGTCGGAAAAACTTTTGGCTTCTTTTGCCACTAATTTTCGAATTTTTTGAAGGGAAGTCAGAGGTGTTTTATTAAACCGCGTCATCTCGGCAACGGTTACTACGCCAAGGGGAAGGGATATACACTCAATGATTTCTGGGTGTTTATGGGGGAAAAGTTCCATCCACATAATTTCTGTGCTTCCGCCTCCAATATCAAAAGCGATTGCATATCGGGTACTAAAGTCTAAAAGATCGGCACAAGCAAGAATGGCAAGTCGTGCCTCTTCCCTAGGAGAGATGACCTCTAATTGAATACCCGTCTGTGAACTAATAATCTCAAGGAATGTTTGACGATTCGATGCCTGGCGGCAGGTGGCTGTGGCAATATAACGCCCTCGAGCGATGGGATAAGCTTTAAGTTTTTCAGCACAAACTTTAAGAGCAGAAAGGGTTCTGCGTGCGGCTTCCTTTGAGATGTGCCCCTTGGTGGCCAATTCATCTCCCAGACGAACGACTTTAACAAAAGAATCAACAACTTTAGGGCCATTTGGTAGGACCTCCGCAATTAAAAGACGGCACGTATTTGTCCCCAAGTCAAGAGAAGCAATGTACTCTTTGGGTGTTGAATTAGCGTCATTTTTTAAAATATCTTCATCCATAGTTCTACACTAAAGGGAGTTCTTCTTATGGGCAACTTTTATATTGTGAAGAAAGGGTGATACCCCGTGGTTCTACCACGGGGCCTAGAATTATATTAAGAAAGAGTTGATAGGAAGTTATTCCTCTTCAAACAGACTTTTAATATCAAGAGATTTAAGTATATCCAAAAGGCCTATTTTTGAGGGGTCGAAGGGAACTCCCATTATCTCCTCCCTGAGAGTCCTAAGGGTCTGATGCGCTTGGTGGTTGGATGAGCTCGTAAGCTGAGGAGTAGTCTCGAAAAGGAGAGTGTTGAAACGTGCTCTTCTCTCTTCAATTGGAATACCTTTAAAAATTTCTAGTAAGATACCTTTATCCTTTTTATGCTTTAAAGCTAAAAAGCCAATCCCAAGTTTAGCTGTAACTTCATCTTTAGCGGAGGTTAAGGAGGCATAATAAGTGGAAAGAAGAGATCCAGATCCTGACATACTAAGTATATCTAGCTTCTTCATAAGGTTTTCATGAGTTCTTTTAAATTTAGATAGCTTTTCGTGGCGCCCTTTTTCTCGTCTCAATTGTTTATGCCAGTCTTCATTTAGCTCAAATTCATTAGTGTAAAGTCTAGCGACTTCAACGAGAATACCATTTATATTTATCAGGAATCCTACTCCATTAGGACCCATTTTCCCAGTAGCCGTAAGTTTATCTCTTAAGGAGTCCAATGAAACGGTTTCTGATGCTTTAAACAAAGCTGTTACTGTCATTAATGATATCGGTGTGTCGTCAACCTCATCATTAAAAGCTTTTAATGGGTGGAAAGTTAAAGTAGAGAGAATAATTCCCATTATAATTGAAAGACGTAACATTAATTATTCTCCTTAAAATATAGATAGTAGGTTGCTTAACCTATGTCCATATTTTATAGCACTTTATATTTAATAAGTTAACCTATTTCTGCCAAGAAAATTACCAAGAAGCTTTGCAAAATCTCAATCATTTACTATATAGAAGATAAGTTAAATTTTTTAAGGTTAAATTATGGTTGTTAGATATTTAAGTTTTGTTTTCGTTCTTGTTTTTACGTTTTCCTCCAATTTATATGCAGGAGGACTGGGGGCAGGCGTATTGCCTATGTTTGATGATGGCACCGTTCTTGTGGGAAGAGAGACGCGTTTTTCAAATAAACTCAAAAGAAACGTTCAAGTGTGGTCTGACTTTGGAGGAGCTGTTGATTCTAAAGATAAAGGAGATATTGCTAGAACTGCTTTACGAGAAGCAAATGAAGAAACGGCAAATACTTTAAGACTGTCTTATAACCAAGTTGTAAATTCTCCCTATACAGATCATCATCATCCATCGGGCGGCTCTTATCGTATGTATTATGTTAAAGTTTCTGGGCAAAAGCCCTCACTTGCAGATTTTCATAATAATGCCAGGAAATTAAGGTGGAAAAGCGTTGAAAAGTCTGATTGGAAATATATTCCAGCCCAACAACTCTTAAACGCTGTTAATGTCTTTTCTTATACCACTATTTGCCCTGGTACGAATGAAGAAATCTTTGCTCCCACCCGTGCGGGATTGAGACAACGTACCGCACAATCAACTCTTTATAATCTTATTAACTCAGTAAAGAGTAAACCAGTGTCTCCAGCACCAAAGCCAGTAGCCAAAAAACCAGCGCCAGTTATAAAGAGAGAAGGTGCAGCAAAGAGAGCAACTCCTGCAGTGAAAAGGCCAGTTTCTGGAATAAGAAAACCAGCTCCTGCAGCGAAGAGAACTGCTCATGGAGTAAAGAGGAAACCAGCTCTTGCAGCGAAGAGAACTGCTCATGGAGTAAAGAGGAAAGCAGCTCCTGCAGCGAAGAGAACTGCTCATGGAGTAAAGAGGAAACCAGCTTCTGTAGCAAAGAGATCAGCCCATGGAGTAAAGAAGCCTGTTCTTGTAAGAAAAAAGCGTAGATAAGACTTAACAAAGAACGATGAGTCTTAGCTGTTTATCCCTACATGAAGCGTAGTGACTTAAATTTATTATTTCTTGTTTTTAGAAGTTATACTTAACACCTATAGATAAAACCGGGTAATATTTTAAAAGAAATTTATCGGCAGCATGTTTCGCTTTTTGTTTAATATAGGTTTGAACTTGAGGAGGAGTTTTTATCTCTCCCGATCCTTTGAGGTTAACTTTAGGGGATCCTTGAAAGAGAACTCCTAATTCTCCTGTAAGGCTCCAAGGACTATCCGTGCAAAACGCGGAATCAAAACCAATACCCAAATAGGGACTCACCCTATTAAAATGAATAATTAAGCCGGGTTTTCCCACTTGAGCTGGAGTAAATGTCTTCCCATCAATGGTAACATTATGCCTTAACATGGAAGATAAATTAAATTGGTTTCCATCATAAAAAACACCTGCTAAAATTTTAAATCCATTCTTGAAGGGGTGAACTCCTAAACTTCCACCTGCAGTTAAAAGATGCAGTTTACCATCGAAATCTACATCTCTATCGTGAGGCGCGCCTGTAAGCTGAAAGCCATTCACCGATCCTGTGAGGGAAAACAGAGGATCAATCCTATAAGAAGATTCTACTCCAAGGCCTAATGTACCGACTTTTGCACCGAAAGAGATAGGGTCAGCAGAAACATGGCTTAATAAAAGGAGAGACAGACAGGAGAAAAATGCTGTTCTTTTAATGATTTTCATAGCCACTTTCATTTTTATAAGTTTGTTTTGTAACTCATAGCAGAAAAGATTATCATCTTGAAAGTGGGTATCTCCTGATTTTGAGGTCCCCTTAAATTGAATTTATCAAAATGTATAAATTTATGGGGAGAGTAACATGAATATATTAAAGAAAATAAAATTAACCTTGTTGGCAACAAGCGTTATCTTCTTTCCTCAGATGGGACATGCAGCTGATCAAGAAAAGGATGACCATACAACGTTAACCAGGACTGCGCCTTCTGCTTCATCAAGCCACTTAGAAGGGATTCCTACAGCCGCAAGAGATGTGTCCGATATTTCCCTACTCTCTACTATTTATGGAAAGGACTTTGATCTAGAGTTACTTGATGTAGAACAGACATCCTCTTCCTTGGCAAAAATACGAAAAGTCCATGAGACGACTTCCTCGGAAGAATTTGCTGCTCGTGTCGCAGCGATTAAAAAAAATTTTAAGACGTCTGTTTTTGACAAATTTCTCTTTATGTTTAAAAAGGATCACTTCCTTGATGTAGTTAAAGTTAGCGTTACAGCCCTTGAACTTTCTGTTTCAGAGATTGATACACGAGGAGCCGCCATTAATGAAATGGTAAATACTCTGTTTACTTTCGAAGCCGGTGGAATTGAAGGGAGCCTAGTTCCTTTTGTTTGTCCACAAAAGTATTTTAATTTTAGGGGGCCTGTAGTAGATCTTATTGACTACGCCCTTACACTTTCTCCACAAGAGATTTCCGAACGCACAGGTGCGCTTAAAAGGAATGAAACTCTTTTAACTAATACTTTGGCTTATCGTCCTGAAATTATTCAATCTCTCTTTAAACAGCAACCTGACGAATTTGAGAGGCGTGCCATCACTCTGCACTCACTCGAAAAGTATTTCTCTAACGAGGAGAGGGTAGGGGCGAGTGAAATTGAGATTGATGCTTTGGAGAAAAATGCACAATTGGTTACAGAGCAGCTTGTCCCATTCCTAGAGAGGATCGAAAATGGCAACTTTTTGTCCCCGAGAGCAAGAAATTTGCTCAACTTTCTCAATCACACCCCTGAAGATAATGCCTCTCGCATAGCTGAAGTTGAGAAGAGTTGGGATACCCTCTCTACAATGGTTCCGCGTATGGAACAATCTCAAATCCTTGCAGCTGCCCTTGAGTGGGTTCCTTCTGAGGAGATTGCGAGTCGTACGGATGCCCTCTTTCGGCATCAAGATTTCTTGCCTTTGACAGGAGAAGGGGCCAGAGTCAATATATTCGCCACGAAAAGTGCGGAAGAAATTGATGCGATGGCAAAAATAGAGCAATCTGCTTTTGAGGAACTTTTGCCTTCTGCAGGATCTAGTACACCAAGCAGTAGTTCTCAATAGCAGGACCCCTCATGAAAACTTGTAATGAAATTTGCCTCTCCCACAAGGGGAGAGGTAATTCTCTTATAGATTGAGAGGTTGTTGATTTTTCTTAGGCCACGCGCTTCATTTGCAGACGGTGAGAAATTTCACAAAATTGCTTAATGATATGATCTTGTGTCTCTGCCTCTAAATAAGGATGTATGGGAAGACTCATAACGCAGTGAGACAAACTTTCACAAACGGGCAGAGTCTCAGTGGCACAAGGATACTCCTTATAGGCCTTCAGTGTGTGAAGAGGAGCATTGTAGTGAATCATGGTGGGAATACCTTCTGCTTTAAGGGCTTCCATCAAAGGTGCGCGCTTTTCAGGATCCACCTTTACGGTATATTGTGCCCAAGCGGATTGGCAATTATTTTCAATAACAGGCGTTGTGGCAACGGCAGCAAGGCCTTCGTTGTAACGATCTGCAACCTTTTGCCTTAAGATAATTTCTTCAGGGAAAATTTTGAGTTTTTCAAGGAGAATTGACGCTTGTAGCGTATCGCAGCGACCGTTCATGCCAATGCGAACATTATCATATTTGGTGGTGCCTTGACCGTGAACCCGCAAGGATTTCAAAATATCTGCCATCTCAGCATTTTCTGTAAAGACAGCGCCGCCGTCTCCATAGCCTCCTAAAGGTTTGGAAGGGAAAAAACTGGTAGCTGTTGTTTCAGCAAGAGTTCCGACTTTGCGTCCCTTATAGGTACCACCAAAGCTTTGCGCCGCATCATCAAGAACCCAAAGTCCATGGTTTGCAGCAATAGAATTCAGACTATCATAATCTGCAGCCTGGCCATAGAGGTCAACCGCAATGATTCCTTTGGGGCAAAGTCCTAAGGCTTTGGCTTTTGCAATGCCTTTCTCGAGACTGTCACAATCTATGTTAAAAGTATTTGGGCACACATCAATAAAGACAACTGTTGCCCCTAAGAAAGCAACCGCTTCTGCTGTGGCTGCAAAAGTAAAAGCAGGAACGAAAACAGCATCGCCTGTCTTGATGCCTTTTGCCATAAGGGGAAGAACGAGGGCATCAGTCCCACTTGAACAGGTCAGAGTATGAGAAGCGCCACAAAACGCTGTAAGTTCAGCTTCTAGCTCACGAACTTCCGGCCCCATGATGTATCCTCCGTGATCTAAAACACGTCCAATGGCGGCTTCTAGTTGAGGACGAATGCGTTTTTGTTGGGCAGCTAAATCTATAAACGGGATCATGCGACTTTCCTTTCGTTAAGTGAATTTTCAGCGATTTCTAAAACATGAGTGACATGAAGGCCTTCTTCTCCAGAGGTGAGGGGGGTCTTCCCTGTTTGGATAGAGGTTAAAAACTGAAGACATTCATTCTTAAGGGGCTCTGCTTCCGGTAAAGGGATAAGCTCAGTTTGAAGCTGAACGTTGGCCTCAATTTGTCCTTTGTTCCAGTGATAACACTCCTTTGAGAGGGTAAGCTTTTCAGCCCAGGGTTTACAGTCATCAAAGACAGCAATCCCTTTTTCACCGATAACAACTAGCTTTTGTTCTTTAAAGGGGGAAAGCCAGGAGACATGAATGTGCGCCGTGAGGCCCTTTGAGAAAGTAAGATTTAAAAGAGCACTCGCTGGCACATCGGGTGTTACAAAGCTTTGCCATGTGGGGGAGATCGTCAGAGGCATTTCATTGACTAAAGAAAGAATGAGAGAGACGTCGTGGCTTGCCAAATCCCATAAAACACTTTCTTGATGGCGGAAACGTCCCAAATTTAAACGATTGGCATAGATATGCTTGAGGGGACCGAGTTCAGGGAGCTTTTCTTTTAATTTTATAAAAGCGGGATGGTAATTAAGAATATGTCCTACCATAAGAATACGGCCCGCTTCTTTGGCCAAGGAACAAAGGTTTTGCGCATCTTTCACCGTAAGAGCCATTGGCTTTTCAATATAAACATGCTTGCCTGTCTTGAGAGCTTTTTCAGCATGAAAAGCGTGTAAAGGAGCTAAAGACGAAATAACGACAGCCTCAAGAGTGGGATCTGCAAAAATTTGATCTTCTGAAAGAGAGGGCACATTATAATGAGAGGCTAAGGTGTTTGCTTTTTCTGTGTCACTGTCGCAAACAGCAGCCAAGGCTCCAAGTTCAGAAAAGTTTCTTACCAGGTTTTTTCCCCAGGCACCACATCCTAAAACGGCCACACGTGGAAAAGAAGAATTTGAATTTAAATTATTACTCATGAGGGCAATTTATGAGGAAGGATAACTGAGGTCAATAAAAACAAAGACTTTCTTAATCACAAAATATGACAAAAAATGAACTTTCTCAAGTATTGAGAAAATTGATGTGGAGCATAATCTATGAGACAAAAAGAAGTTATGATGAGCCAATTGCAAAATTCCAGTGTTTGTCATCCTCGCGAAGGTGCAGTAGTGTCCGGGTAAAGTTGAAACAGACTAACATGAGTAAAAACCAAAAGAAAGTTGCTTGGATGATTC
>JAIESK010000004.1 GCA_019746105.1 Alphaproteobacteria bacterium | reverse complement strand
TTATGATCGTTTATGAATAAGCTCTCTGCTTTTTAAATTAGCTCTTTTAGAATTAACTCTTTTCTGGACTTTTTTTCTAGAACATAAGCGTTTTTCATGGAAACTGGAGTCTAAACTTTAAATCCCTGAACCCCACCAGTAAATGCTGACAAAAAGAAATAGCCAAACCACGTCAACAAAGTGCCAGTACCATGCAGCAGCCTCAAGCCCGATATGACGGTCTGGAGTAAATCGATTAAAACGGGCTAAAAACCAGCAAACAATCAGGAAACAGGTGCCAATAATGACGTGGGCACCATGAAAACCGGTGGCCATATAAAAAGTTGAGGAATAAATCCCTTCCTTAAAACCAAAGGTCGCATGCATATATTCATAAGCTTGGACGGAGGTAAAAAGCAGCCCCAAAAGAATGGTAAATCCGATCCCTTGAATGACTTCCTTTTTATGATCCTTTAGAATCGCATGGTGCGCCCAGGTAATGGTTGTACCGGAGAGTAACAGGACAAGGGTGTTAAAATAAGGAAAATCAAAGGGATTTAAAGGGTGAATGCCTTTGGGGGGCCACACGCCGCCGGTGGGCTCGGTGGGAAAAAGGCTGGCGTTGAAAAAGGCCCAAAAAAAAGCCACGAAAAACATAACTTCCGATGTAATAAAAAGAGCCATCCCCATCTTAAGGCCGAACTGTACAGGAAGCGTATAGGTTTTTGTATCCTCTGATTCCTTAATCACGTCACGCCACCAGCCGGCCATGGTAAAGAGAACAAGCGCCCCTCCCATTAACAGGACATAAAGACCATGGTCATGCATATAAAGAACGAGCCCAAGCATCGAAATAAGGGCGGCTAACGCTCCCACAAAAGGCCAAGGACTGGGGGTCACGAGGTGAAAGGGATGGGTTTTTTCTGCCGCCATTTTCCGGTCTCTTTTTTGTTTTAGATCACTTTTCCTTAGTCCAAAGCGTATGAATATTCGGTAATCCCGTAGGCCCCAAAGGCGGATGATCAATATTGTTCCAATAAGCCACGCAATCTTTCGTGCGGTGTCCTGTTGGAATCACATAATGCCCCCATAAAAGTGTTCGATCAAGAGCCTTTACAGCAGCCACAAGATCTTCCCGCTCTTTTGCATTGGTGATGGCTTTGCAAAGCGCGTCGACAACAGGACTTTTAATTCCGGGATAATTTCGTGTCCCTGGTTTGTCAGCAGCTTCTGAACTCCAATAGAAGGTTTGTTCTTGGCCTGGGGACATGGTGTGACCCCAAAAGTGAAGAATCATGTCAAAGTCCATATTGGTTTGACGCGCTGTATATTGAGCCGCATCTGCCGTTCGTACCGATGCTGTAATGCCCAGTTGTTTTAAATTGCGGGCAAAGGCAAGAGCAATTTTTTCATTTTCAGGAACATTTAACAGGATTTCAAAGGTAAAGGGTTTGCCCGTTTTGGCATTAACCAACTTTCCGTCTTTTGTCACCCAACCGGCTTCCTTAAGGAGCTCACGGGCTATTTTTAAATTTTCTCGGCTGCTTTTGACAAAAGTAGGAAGCGTATAAGGTTCTTCAAAGACTTCTTTCGGAAGCTGGGCCCGGAAAGGCTCCAGAAGAGCAAGTTCTTTTCCTTCGGGCAATCCTTTGGCAGCAAGTTCTGTATTGTCAAAGAAACTTGTGGTTCGGGTGAGCGCTCCATGGAAGGTACTCTTATTTAACCAGTCGAAATCAAAGACATAAGCAAGCGCTCTCCTAACACGAGGGTCTTTAAAAATTTCCCGACGCGTGTTAAAAGCAAAAGCTTGCATGCCTACTTGATGCTGGTGAGGGATTTCAACCTTTTTGATTGATTTGTTGTGAATGGCGGGAAAATCATATTGGGCCCATTTTGCCATGTCCGATTCTTCGCGGCAGTGAACATCACCAGATTTAAAGGCTTCAAAGGCTACAGCGGCATTTTTATAAAAGTCAAAATGGAGTGTCTCAAAGTTAAAATACCCCTTGTTGACGGCAAGATCTTTGCCCCAATAGTTGGGATCTCGTTGGTAAATAATAGAACGACCTGGTTCAACCTTTACCACTTTGTAGGGGCCACTTGTTAGAATCGGGGTAAGTCCTGTTTTTTCAAAATCTTTATCCTTAAAAAAGTGTTCAGGAATCAAGAGCATCGTTCCCATCAAAAAAGGGATTTCTCCATCATACTTTCCATCAACCAGGTTAAAGGTAAATTTAATCTTGTTATCATTGAGAATATCTACCGTTTTTACCTTTTTATAAGCCATTTGTTGACCGGGCGTGCCGTGTTCAAGATAGGTTTTATAGGAAAAAGCCACATCCTTTGCCGTAATGGGGGTGCCATCTTGCCATTTGGCTTTAGGATTAATTGTATAAATTACCCAAGAGCGATCGGACGCCATCTCAACGCTATCTGCCACAAGGCAATAAAGACTGAATGGCTCATCGGTTGCACGTTTCATCAGGCTGTCAAACATAATATCCCGAATACCTGCGGGAGCAGTACCCTTAAGAATAAAAGGGTTCAGAGTGTCATAAGTGCCGACAATGGCAAGGCGCAGTTCACCGCCCTTAGAGGCATTGGGATTGACGATGTCAAAATGGGTAAAATTTTCCGGATACTTTAGTCCCCCATGCATCGCCATTCCATGTTGCGGGGCGGCATTCAGAGAAGATATCAAACAAACATAGGCAGTAAAAAAAACAACAAAAGAAAATAATTTTTTCATAATACAATCCTCTACCAATACATTGGCCTTAAAGTGCATTTCTAGCTTATTTATACAAAAATGCAAGCCTTCTGTATGAAAAGACTCTTGAGGAAAGGGGGATCCTTTGCGTATGATACGGAAAAATAATGAGGACCTTATGGGTGACAAAATTATAAAGAGACATCAGATGGGGAAGACACTCGCTATTACGCTCTGTTCTTTATTTTTTCCCACCTGTGCCACTGCAGCTTTCCCCAAGCCATGGCAGATGTATTATCAAGAGCCAGCAACGCCAGTGATGGAATATTTATATGACTTTCATGCGACACTCCTTTGGATTGAAGGAGGTATCGTTCTTCTTGTAGCCACTCTTTTAATCGTTGTGATCGCACGTTTCCGAGCTTCTCGCAACAAGACTGCTTCCAAAACCTCCCATAATACCTTGCTTGAAATTATTTGGACGGCTATTCCCGTCCTGGTTTTGGTGTTCATTGCTTTTCCGTCTTTCAAGCTTTTATACATGATGGATGTTACCCCCAAGTCGGAGCTGACCATTAAGGCCATTGGAAATCAGTGGTATTGGACCTATGAGTATCCGGATCAAGAGATTCGCTTTGATAGCAATATGTTGGCAGAAAACCAAATGAAACCCGGTCAATTTCGTTTGTTGGAAGTGGATAATCGGGTTATGGTGCCTACCAATACAAATGTTCGCGTGATTACAACCTCAACAGATGTGCTTCATAGCTGGGCTGTACCGGCCTTTGGGGTAAAGCGGGACAGTGTGCCAGGACGCTTGAATGAAACCTGGTTCAATGTGAAAAAAGAAGGGGTTTATTACGGTCAATGTTCGGAACTTTGTGGCGTGAAACATGGTTTTATGCCTATTGTGGTTGAGGCCGTATCACCTGAGAAATTTAATGAATGGGTTGCATCTAAGAAAAGTGCCCCTCGAACCCATAGTGGAGGATAACCCTGATGGCTTATGCAGCAACTGCTGATCATGTACATATAGAGGATCACCCAACGGGGTGGCGACGGTGGGTTCTGTCCACTAACCATAAGGATATTGGGACGATGTACATCCTTTTTGGAGCCTTTGGAGCTCTTTTTGGGAGTGTTCTCTCTCTTCTCATCCGCTTGCAACTGGCCCATCCGGGAGGGACACTTTTGGCCGGTGGAGAATTTCAAATTTATAACGTGGTCATTACGGCCCACGGCCTTTTGATGATTTTCTTTTTTGTCATGCCTGTCCTTATTGGCGGTTTTGGTAATTGGTTTGTGCCCTTGATGATTGGCGCGCCTGACATGGCCTTTCCTCGCCTTAATAACATTAGCTTTTGGTTGTTAATTCCCTCCCTCATTCTCTTGACTCTTTCCATCGTTGTGGGCTCAGGAGCTGGCACGGGCTGGACTTTTTATCCTCCCTTGAGTAGTGTCGGCCAGCCAGGGGCGGCCGTGGATTTTATGCTGGTGAGTTTACACCTGGCGGGAGCTTCCTCCATTTTAGGGGCTATTAACTTTATCACGACTATCTTCAATATGCGTGCACCCGGGATGACCATGCACAAAGTGCCTTTGTTTGTATGGGGAATGCTGGTGACGGCTTTTCTTTTACTGTTGGCCGTTCCTGTTTTGGCAGGTGCCATTACTATGCTTTTAACGGACCGGGGCTTTGGCACCACATTCTTTGAGCCCGGGGGCGGTGGCGATCCTCTTTTATTCCAACATCTCTTTTGGTTCTTTGGTCACCCCGAAGTTTATATTATGATTTTACCTGCCTTTGGCGTGATTAGTCAGGTGATTTCTACCTTTGCACGTAAGCCCGTTTTTGGTTATTTAGGGATGGCCTATGCCATGGTTTCCATTGGCGTTATTGGCTTTGTGGTGTGGGCTCACCATATGTTTGCGGTGGGCTTGGATGTGAATGTGAATGCGTACTTCACAGCCGCAACTCTTATTATTGCCGTGCCCACGGGTATTAAGATTTTCAGCTGGATTGCCACTATGTGGGGCGGTTCCCTGACCTTTGAAACACCCATGCTGTATGCTGTGGGCTTTATTATCCTCTTTGTGATTGGTGGTGTGACAGGGGTGACTCTTGCGAATGGTGGCGTTGATATCTCGCTCCATGACACTTATTTCGTTGTAGCCCATTTTCATTACGTCCTTTCTATGGGTGCTCTTTTTGGAATTTTTGCAGGATTCTATTATTGGTTTCCTAAAATGACAGGAAAAATGATCCCTAATTGGATGGGCAACATCCACTTTTGGATTACATTTATTGGCGTTAATGTCATCTTCTTTCCCATGCATTTTTTGGGTCTTGCAGGCATGCCACGTCGCATCCCTGATTATCCTGAGGCCTTTTCCGGGTGGAACTATATAGCTTCGATTGGAGCGCTCATGACGTTTGCAGGAGCCATTTATTTTGCTTTTATCGTTTTTTACGGCTTTAAATGGGGTAAAAAAGCGCCTGCTAATCCTTGGGGCGAAGGAGCGACCACCTTGGAGTGGACCTTGTCTTCGCCGCCACCTTTCCATACCTTTGAAACCCAACCTCATATTTCATGACCTTTCAGATGCAACCCCCCTCATCTGTTGAAGATTATTGGAACTTGCTCAAGCCACGCGTGATGTCACTGGTGGTTTTTACAGGCGTTGTGGGGCTACTTCTGGCGCCTGGGGCCATTCATCCTCTCATCGCTTTTACAGCAATTTTGTGCATTGCCGTTGGAAGTGGTGCTGCGGGGGCTATTAATATGTGGTATGAGCGGGATATTGATGCCTTGATGGACCGTACGAAAGACAGGCCCCTTCCTCAAGGGCGCCTCCAGCCAGGAGAGGCGCTCGGCTTTGGGGTGACGCTTGCTCTTGGATCTGTTCTTGTGATGTATACATTAGTGAATTTTTGGGCTGCCTTTTATTTGGCTCTGGCCATTCTTTTTTATGTCTTTGTGTACACAATTTTTCTCAAACGTCGTACCCCACAAAATATTGTGATTGGCGGTGCTGCAGGAGCTCTTCCCCCTGTGATTGGATGGGCCGCTGTGATGAATGAAACGTCCCTCTTACCCTGGATTTTATTTGGAATTATTTTTCTGTGGACACCACCCCATTTCTGGGCACTGGCTCTTTATCGGTCTGAAGATTACAAGCAGGCTAATGTCCCCATGCTTCCTGTTGTAGGGGGGATTGAGAACACAAAAAACCAAATTCTTCTTTATACGTGTGCCCTCGTTCTTTTAAGCTTTTTACCCCTTTATCTTGGAGATCTTAGCTGGATTTACGGAGGGGTTTCCTTAGGCTTAGGTTTTGTTTTTATTGGGGGGGCATTAAAAGTTAAGTACTCCTCCATGCCAAGTGATAGTTTGCGCCTCTTTTTTTATTCCATCGCTTATCTTTTTCTTTTATTTACAGCGATGCTTATCGATAGGGTGATCTTATGATTCAATCAAAAAACAAAGCTCTCTTCTGGAGTCTTTTAGGGCTTGCTCTTCTTTTTTATGGAGCGGCCTGTGTCTATATGAAATGAAGGAAAAAAAGCGCTCGACTCTGATTATTCTTCTCAGCTTGGCCTTTGGCATGTTAGCCCTGACTTTTGCTTCATCGGCTCTCTTTCGTCTTTTCTGTGAGAAAACAGGCCATGGTGGCACAACCCAAGTGGCTCGAAAAATGCCCACGCATATTGAGGATCGAGTGATTACGGTGCGGTTTAATGCAGATACCCAGCGCAACCTTCCTTGGGAGTTTAAGCCTCTTCAAAAGCAAATTACCGTTAAAGCTGGTGAGGTGGGGCTTGCCTACTACCACGGGAAAAATAAATCTCAAACTCACACCGTTGGAATGGCTACCTATAATGTTACGCCCCATAAAGCGGGGATTTACTTCAATAAGGTGGAGTGCTTTTGCTTTTTGGAACAACATCTTGAAGCCGGCCAAGAGACCGATTTTCCTGTTCAATTTTTTATTGATCCCGATATTGTGAAAGACCCTACCATGAATGATGTGGATACGATTACTCTGTCTTACACATTTTTTCCTCTGGCGAAGGACACGATCCTAAAAGAGTAAAATTTGCGAATGAAGTTGAGGATTTCTTCAGTTTATTCTGCTAAGGTCGCTGCTCTGTCAGCAATCTTTGAGACGTCCTCGCCAGCGTCCTTTATCTTTTGAATTCCTTGATTGATAATCTCTTCCGCAAGTTCAAGAAGGCAGGGTTCAAATCGACAATGGGCGCGTAGCCATTTTTCTTGAAAGAGCATATCTTTTTCAAGCTCTGTCCAAGTTGAAAGAGGAGCTTCAACATGCTGAAGAAAAACTTCAATTTTATCTAGCGCATTAACAAATTTAGCCTCATAGGATCCTTTGCTTTCATATTCTTCCCAAAGGGTAAAAAGCTCCTGCCCTAGGGGAGCATCTCTTAAAGCACAGATTTTTTCCATAGCCATTTTCTCAGCAATAAATTTACTTTTCTTGGCTTCGAGAGTTTGAGTTTCAAAGACAGGAATGTCTCCAACTTCAGCTTCTGCCAAATCATGGATAATGGTCATTTTTAGGCATTTTTCAAGATCAACTTTTTGAGATAAATAAGGAAAAAAGGTCATGACCATAAGGCCCATGCGCCAGCTATGTTCGGCTACACTTTCTTGTCGTCCTGACGATAACCACGAGTGGCGCATTTCACATTTCAGTTTTTCCGCAATGTTTAAGAATTGAATGTAGTGCTGTATAGACTCTTTGGTAAGGTTAAGCATCTTGATTCCTAAGATTAAAGTTATACGGAAAGACGTCCCATGTTTAAAAATTTGGCTCGACGTTTATCACGTAGGGTTTGCCGATCGAGAGAGAGAAGTGGTGTTAAAGACTTCTCAATGGCCATACCAACGGCTGTAATAACAGTTTTCGCATTTCGTTGTGCTCCTCCCAAGGGTTCAGGGATAATGGAATCAATGACTCCCAGCTTCTTTAAATCTTGAGCGGTGAGTTTTTGAGCTGCTGCCGCTTCTTCTTTCTTATCTCGTGTTCTCCACAAAATTGAAGCGCAGCCTTCAGGAGAAATTACGGAATAAATGGCGTGTTCAAGCATCAGGACAACATTTGCAAAGGCAAGGGCAACGGCTCCTCCCGAACCTCCTTCTCCAATAATGGTTGTGATGATGGGCACTCGCACAGAACCGCTTATCTCAAGGCTTCGTGCAATGGCTTCAGATTGTCCTCGCTCTTCAGCTTCAATGGCGGGATGAGCTCCGGCCGTATCCACGAAGGTAAGGATGGGTAAATTAAATTTATCAGCAAGTTGCATTAAACGGGCGGCTTTTCGATAACCTTCAGGTCGTGGCATGCCAAAATTGTGTTTTATACGAAGTTCTGTATCTTTGCCCTTTTCATGACCCATCACCACCACGGGATGGCCTTTAAATTGGCCTAAGCCTCCAATGATAGCCTGATCTTCAGCGAAGTTGCGATCCCCAGCCAGGGGGGTAAAATTTGTGATCAGGGCTTCAATATAATCACTTGTATGCGGTCTTTCGGGATGGCGTGCGACCAATACCTTCTGCCAGGGAGAAAGAGATCCATAGGTTTTCTTCAAGAGGGTATCCACCTTTTCTTGAAGGCGATTAACTTCAGCAGCAATATTAACCTCACCATTTGAAGAAAGATGACGCAGTTCTGAAAGCTTGCTTTCTAGCTCGGCAATGGGCTTTTCAAACTCAAGTGTTACAGCCATGGCTATTTTCCTAATAAAGTTATCTTCTAGGATTGAATCTAATGATGGTTTGTCTGGGGATCAAGCAAAACCTGAAACCTTATATTTTTCCTAAAGGATGATAGGTTTTAACCATTTCCGCCAAATCCTCTTGAGCTACGTGGGTGTAAATTTGTGTTGTGGAGATATCACTGTGTCCTAAAAGTTTTTGGACAATCATAAGGTCAGCGCCATGGCGTAAAAGGTGAGTAGCAAAGGCATGTCGGAGGGTATGAGGAGAAAGAGAAAGAGGATTGAGTCCTACCTTAAGAGCAAGTTCTTTTAGAAGTTGGCCAAAACGTTGACGAGTAAGGTGTCCCTCTTTACTTGAGGAAGGAAAAAGCCAGGGGGACTCTTTCCCTTTTTTTAAGAAAGATGTGCGAATCTTTAAATAGGCTTTGAGAGCTTTGAGAGCTGCGGATGTTAAAGGAACAAGGCGATCCTTATTCCCTTTTCCGCGAATCATAAGGAAAGGTTTTTCACTTTTTAAAACTTCCATGGCAGCGGTGGCGGGAAGAGTGACGAGCTCACTTACCCGAAAACCACTTGCATAAAGAAGTTCAAGCAACGCAGAAAGGCGTGCTCCCTCTGATCCTTTCCAAGTACGGGCTCCCTCTAAAAGGCGATTTACATCCTCTTCACTAAGGACACCTGGTAATTTTCGGCGATAACGCGGAGCTTCTATTAGGGCCGTGGGGTTTTCTGTTAAATTTTCTTCGCTCATTAGATACTTATAAAACTGTCTTAGAGAAGAGAGTCTTCTTGCAAGAGAGGAAGGAGCCAAATGCTTTTGAGTTATGAAATAGTTTTGGATGTCTTTAGAAGTAGCTTGATGAAGTTCATTTGGAGTGAGAAAAGCCGAAAAATCTTTTAAATCAGACTCATAAGCACTTAAAGTTGAGCGTGCCATTCCTTTCTCAGCGGCGAGCATTTCTAAAAAGCGGTCAACCGCTAACATTTGCATCGCCTCCGATGGATTTAAGATTAAGAGATTTTCTTTTCAAGGGCTTTATTGAGGGCACTAAGCTTTCCCCCACCATTTTGAATGACGGAAGCGAATTCAGAGCGTTGGGTAATTCCCATGCTTATGCCTTCTAAAATAACATCATAAACCCTCATTTCCCCTTTTTTTTCAAAAATCTTCCAATTAATGGGGATGGCTTGCCCATTGGGCCTCGTAATTTGACTTGAGACTATAACGCCTCCATCAGGTTCAACTTGACAGCCACGGATTTCAAATTTTTCTGAGGTATAATCTTTAAAACGAGAAGCGTAAGTAGCAACCGTGGTTTCCTTGAAAAGGTTTAAAAATGATTGCTTTTCCTCATCACTTGCTTGCTTCCAATAGCGTCCTAAAACAAATTTTCCAATAGCCTTCAGATTAAACTGAGTTTCAAGAATGGTACGGAATTGATCTGCTCTTTCTTGGTCAGAAATAGATTGGTTTGTAAGAAGAGAAATAACATTTTCCCCCATATCACTCATAAAAGTTTTTGCAGCATCGCAATTTGTCTCTGCATGGGCAATGTGAACCCATGTTAAAAAAGAAAACAAAGTAAAAATTGCGTTTTTCATGAAAGAGCCTTTCTTAATATTCATCATCTTCAAAATCCTCCTCGTCGTCATCCTCGGGTTGTGCTGTTTCTATGACCCTTCCCTCATTTTTTGAGCTTAAACTCCTGCGTCTTTCTGTATACCAAGCGCGAAAAGTTACATAAGGGTCGATTGAATTGGTCTTTAAGTCATTAATGGTTTCAATGTTATCTGATTTAGCATCTAATACTTGAGCACCTGTACGAGTATAGCTATAAATGGCATTATCATCAGTAAAATAAGCCCACCAATTGATAGAATCAAAGCCATAATCTCCTACGCGTCCAATGGTGTCACGCAGATTTGAAGGTCCTAGAATCGGAAGAACAATATAAGGTCCCTCTTCAAATCCCCATGAAGCAAGAGTGAGGCCAAAATCTTCTCGTTTGTAGGGAATATCTAAATCTGTTGAGACATCAAAAATTCCTCCAAGGCCGACAGTTGAGTTGATAGCAAATCTGCGAAGTGTATCTTCCGCATCTTGCATCTCTCCTTGAAGAATATTATTCACTAAAACAATAGGTTCGCTTAAATTTCGTAAGAAATAGCCAACCCTTTCACGCAAAAATTCTGGAACAACACCGACGTACATAGCAGAAATTGGATCAAAAAGAATGTCGTCAAGAAAGCTGTTAACCCCAAAAGTGACGCGGTTGATAGGTTCTAGAGGATCATTATCTTCCAAGTTTGCTTCCAGGTTTGAAGGGGGGTTAAGAACTTCTTCCCGTTCTTGAGGATTGATTTCAAGCGTTTCCCCTGGATGTTCGTCTGTATCCATATAACTATAGGCATCTTCTTGAGCCCGCACTGACGGGGTGAGAAGGAGAAAGGAAAGAAGTATAGCAAAGATATGGTTCATGTAACTTTCACATTGTGATTTAATTAAGGGGGAGTTTAGGCTTCTATGACAAAACTGTAAAGAGATCAAAAGAGAACAAAAGAATCAAAAAAAATATTTGAGTTTACGCCTAGATTTTTTGAGCTTTGATGGATATTTAAAGGCTTTCCAGCTGAGACAAACAGTATATAACTTACGCATTCGCATATCAATGGCACTGTGATTTCATCAAAAAGTGTAAACTGCTATTATTTGACCTTATTTTTTTACTTTTGCAAATATCATAAAAGGGATTACCCTTGAAAGGAATTTATGTAGAAAGCGAGGGATTTTAAATTTTAATGATCTTGCAGGAAAGAAATCATACCACATGTCATAAATTTTGAATGGCTCTAATAACTCCACAAATTCTTTGCGCGAAAAAGCAAGCCCGAGGGGGTTTTGAGAGCCATCATACATCCTTACAATCTCATCAATCGAATTTTTCTTGTAAATATGTTCTCTATTACGGCCAGATAAGCCCGGTTTTAATAATTGAGCAATAGGTCGGAATAAAGACCAATTTTTGAGAATGCTATTTTTATAATATACGCTAATTAAGGCAGTACCGTCTTGTTTTAGTACTCTATGGATTTCTAAAATTGCTTTTTTAGGGTTAGGTGTGTGATGGACTACACCTTGACAATTTACATGATTGAAAACTTCATTGGAAAAGCTAAGGTTTTCTGCGTTTTCCTTTTTAAAAAAGACATTATGAGCTAGTGTAGAGCTGTATAAATTTAACCTTTCTTTTGCAATTTTTAGCGAATTTTCTGACAAATCAGCCCCAACAATATTATGAAAACCTCGTTTATAAAATTCTACAACCCAAAACCCTATTCCACATCCAAGGTCCAGCATGGGTAAGTCTTTGTCTATTTTAAAAATACGACTATCAATGCTTCCAGCAAAACAATCATCTATATAAACTTGGCTATGGTGCTCAAAAAATTCACGTGTTCCTTCTTTGTATACACTCTCCCCAACAAAAAGGGGCTGATTATTCCAAAACTGTTCGACGTCCTTTATGCTGACGTTCTCTCTTTGGGAGATTTTACCATCAATATTCTTATGAGTTATATTCTTTAAATTTGCGTTCATAACGGATACATTTTTTTCCAATTAAATGCTATTTGTATCTTACATATTCAATCATAGATATAATTTTTAAGAACTTCAATAACGCGCTCTACAGTGGCTTCATGGGCATCATCATTGCTTTCAACCATAAGGTTAGCTTCAGCATAAATAGGATAACGTTTTTCAACCATTTCTTCCAAAATTTCTTTAGCATCTCCTTCAAACAGAAGGGGGCGCGTATCTCGACGGCTGACCCGCTCATATAAAATTTCAGGATCAGCTCTCAGCCAAAGAGAAATAGCATTTTCCTTAATAAGTTCACGACTTTCATCATCAATGAAAGCCCCATCTCCCGTAGAGATTACTTGAATTTGGGTACTTAAAAGACGCTTGATAACTCGTCTTTCCGCATCGCGAAAAGCTTTTTCACCCCATGTTTCAAAAATATCGGCAACGGAACATCCTGCCGCCCGTTCAACTTCTTGATCAGAGTCATTAAAGGGAATACCCAGCTTTTGAGCAATACGCCAGCCAATGCTACTTTTACCAGCTCCCATCAAACCAACAAGGACTAAAGTTTTTGGTAAAACCAAGTTTGTCGAATATCGTTTCGATT
>JAIESK010000058.1 GCA_019746105.1 Alphaproteobacteria bacterium | reverse complement strand
AAGCCGGATACATGACTGATGCTTATTCTCTGTCAAAAAATCTCTTGACTCGCACGGCAGGTCCATACATGACATTGTGTTAAGTTGGACATAAGGTAACTTTATGTCGAATAAGTATATCAAGGAAAGTCCAGTGTTCAAAAAACTCTTAAAAACCTTTGCAGCTATTTTTATGTTTTTTTGTATTTCATCTGCTCGTGCGATGGAAGAGGAGGCTATGGACACGCCATCTCAATATTTTGTCATTTTGCAAAAAGCCTATCAAGGAGACCCAAAATCCATCGATGGTTTGCATGATGCGTTGAGAAGATTAAAGGAAAGATCACATCCTGGTGATTATGAAAAGGAATTAAACCAACTCTATAGTCAGGCTTTAAATCAAGAAGTATCTTCAAAAATTTTCGCAGAGCTTATTAAAAAATTCATTATAAATGAGAAGTATCGACTCTGTCCTTCACCTCTTACCGATTTCGATGATAACTTCCATCGAACTCTATGGACTTCTCTCACTGCAGAGGAGAGACAGAAGATCCAGAAGATGCGGGAAGCAGCTCAAGGCCAATAGGAGTAACCCTGGATTTTAATGAATTCTTTCGCTTTTTTAAAAACTTAAAGAGTCATTCCCTTGTAAAATTTCACAATTAACCTTAAAGCGCTCCTTGGGAATTACTACTGCTTGTTGTAGGGGTAGGACTTCCTTGAGGCGAGAGAAGAGTCGCTTCGTCTTCGCTAGAGCCTGTACTGGCGATTGTACTAATAGAGTGACTTATCGACGGGGTGCTGCTGGATCCAAGAGGAGCTTGTGAAGAAGTATGCTTATGTCGCCAAAAAAGAGTAGTGCTTTTGGATTTTGACGCTCGTGGAAGAGGTGGCGTTTCTGGAAGTGAAGTTACCGCTTGTTCCTTAAGAGTATAAGCAAGAACTCTAAAACCATCTCTGATGTGTTCAAGTTGTTTTCCAACTTCAATAAATGAAGTGGGGTCAAAATGAGGGCCTTCAAGTATAATATCTTGAAGATTAGAAATAGTTAGAGGGCTTTCAGTCGCTTTGAGTGCTCCAACAAGTGAATAAAGTCTCATTACCCTTTCACGATAAGCTTCTGTAAAAAAGGAGTAATTTCGTTCAATGAATCCTCCCACCTTTTCAATAACATTATTTGTTATCTCGATAGCAGTAATAGTTGTTGGTTTAAAAGGTGAATTACTGCTTGATAATTTTAAAGCAAGGAGCTTTGTTTGATAGGTGCTTACACATTCTTTAAGTTGAGTATTTATAGTTTGTAAAATGCTAACTTGTTGGCTGAGCGTTTTAAGCTCTAAGCCAACGGTTGTTTCAAAACTTTCGTCAGTCTGTTTAAGCTTTGCGAGGGAGAGGGGAGCAAGCCATTTTTCAGGTTCAGTAACAGCTTTGTACCGCTGAGTCCAAGAATTTCTTAACCTAGTATAATCTTCGAACAAATTTCTCAGAGGAAGGTTATGGAAAACAGCATGATGGGAAGATGTTGACCTTAAAATGACACCATTTCCCATGAGATATTCAAGGCCGGCTAAAAATTCGAAATAGGATGACTCCTTATTTTCTAATCCTTCATAGAGAGTTTTGTAATAAAGGCAATAAGGGGTAAGGGTTTCTCTTAACCCAGCTGAGAATTTGAAAGGTCTTATTTCATCATGTGCTGCCACCTCGAATGAATCAGCATAGGCAATAAGAATAGCATCTTTTAGGCGCTCAGAACGAGAAATTCTAAGTTTGATTTCACGCGGTAAACACCTATCCGAGGCTTCGGCATAAGATAAAGCAAGTAGGAGTAAGTCTGCTTTTATTTCAATCCGAGGAAAAGGGAATGTTGTGTTTGTAAGATGGTCATAAAGCCTTAAGTGATTTTCATCAGCCTCAATGGGAGAGTAGCGATCAGGCAAAAATTTCAAAGCGGCTTTGGGAGGACAAGAGAGAATCATTTTAGAAGCTTCTAAACATTTCTCTCCTAAAGCTAACAGGATGGCGTGAAGATAAATTTTGGATTATCGCTTATAATTAGTGGCTCTTCCACAAGCTCAGATGCAAGGTCACCCTGCCGAGTAGCGTATCGCGGAGGGATACGATTTTTTACAGCGACTATAAGAGGGGAGCTAGGATCTTCTTCTTCACTCGCACACGCATTACAAAAATGTGGAAAATAGAATAGGAAAATGACTAAAAAAATAAGCTTCTGGACCATCAATATACTCTTTCTCTGGATTGTTAAAATTAGTATATATGATAAAATTATCTTACGAAAAGTATAAAAAATTGATAAACCTCCAATCTTAAAAAGAGGAACAAAGGGATGGTCGGGCTATTTTAGAGATAGAAAGTTTATATATTTCAAAAGCTTATTTAGGTGTGCGCCATAAAAAGGCTCTTAATTCAATGGCTTTTACAAAATCTTCTTTGCCCCAACTGTATTTTTCCATGTCATCGGGAGCATCGGCAATTAACTTCTTTTTGAGGTCAGAATAAGCCTTGGCATCTTCAGAATGGGTGCGCATATGATTGCGGAATCTAAGGTGGCGCTCGATATCCGGATGCCCTTCTTGGAAGACATGGACGTTAAAATATCGTTTTCCATCTTTAGTTTTTATGAAAAAACGGCGTCCCGGCATGCCGAATTCGCCTCTTACGGTATATCCTAACTTTTCAAAAGCAGGGGTGAGCTTATCCACATCTTCAATTTTTTTCACTACAGGGAGGATGTCGATGATGGGTTTGGCTACAATGCTTGGAATGGCAGTACTGCCAATGTGGTGAATTTCAAGAAGATTTTTTCCAAAAACCTCTTTTAGAACCTTGGCTTCATGCTGAAATTTTTTTTCCCACTCAGGTGTGTAGGGATGAAGTTCAATGATTTCTTTCTCACGCTCTCTTATAAAGGGCGCAAAGTCGGGATGAAAACGAGAGGGATCAAAACCAATGACTTCATAGGTAGCAAGGTCATGAATTTTAAAAGGGTCCTCTTTCAATAGCTGCTCAAAGTCACCTCTACGAGTTAAGGGAGAAAGGATAATGCCTCCCTTATCATTAAACATTTTTCCTGAGACGATAAAATCGCCTCTTTCATAACCGTTTTTTAAAAAGGCAATGTGATCTGAGCGGTAACGCTCAATTTCTTCCCGAGGGACTTTATAGCGTAAGATGGCAAGATACATGTACTAAACGGACTTAATCCAATCAATAAGAGCGGCTTTTGATTGTACGCCTACTTTTGTTCCTACCATTTTCCCGTCCTTAAATATCATAAGAGTGGGGATGGAGCGAACACCTAAAAGGGCTGGCGTTTCAGGGTTTTCATCAATATTCAATTTGGAAATGATAGCTGTGTCCCCTAATTCTTCTGCGACTTCTTCTAAAATAGGAGCAATCATACGACAAGGGCCGCACCATTCTGCCCAAAAGTCAACGAGGACAGGTTTATCAGATTTCATAACATCTGAGTTAAAGTTTTGGTCAGTAATTTTTAAAATACCCATAGTTTGAGGTCCTTACATTTGAGTGTCAATTTTATAAGTGTAAGACTTTGTTTGACGGTCGTCAATTCCACTCTTTACCGTTGATTTGATTGAGAATTCTGAAGTCAAACAAAAAACCCCGCAATTGCGGGGTTTTTTATCGAAACCTTCAACTATTAATTGCTGGCTGGAGCTGAACCATCAGCTGCAGGAGCTGGTGCTGCTTCAGGAGCTGGAGTTGGAGCTGGTGTTGGCTCAGGAGCCGGAGCTGGTGTTGGTGCAGGAGCGGGCGCAGGAGCCGGTGTTGGCGCAGGAGCTGGAGCTTCTTCTTTTTTTGGGCCACAAGCTGTAAGAGTGAACGCACATGCTGCTACAGCAAGGGTTGTATATAATGTTGACTTCATTTTTATTCCTCATAATTTAGAGTTGCCGGATACTCTTTCATCGTTATCTGTTAGTAGGTTTTAACCGGACAGACTTGATTTTGCCATAAAATTTAACAAATTGCAATTAGGGAAAGATTGTCTGCCTTTATTTCTTGAATCCCTTCGGCTATGAATCGCCGCCGACTTGAAAAATTACTACTGAATGTATCGCACTTTATGTCATGAAAAGAGGCAAGGTCTTCCCTCAACAATTGCTGATGGATGTAATGAGGAAGATTAAAATAATGATGTTCTCTCTTTTCAGAAGGATAAAAATATTCTTCATACACTTCACCAATTAAGTCAGGGAACTCCGGGCCAACCTCGTAATGTTGTTGTTGAATGGTAGGACCGAGGCTGGCATGGATGTGCTTACGTTTGGCGCCAAGGGCTTCCATTTCACTGATTGTGGCTTGAAGAATGCCAGCTCTTGCTCCGCGCCAGCCTGCATGACATGCTCCTATAACTTGTGTTTCCGGGTCATAGAAGAGCACAGGGCCGCAATCGGCTGTCATGATTCCAAGGTGGAGTCCTTTGACGTTTGTTACCAGACCATCGCCTTCGAGTTTTTTGATGCTTGCTTCTATTACAGGATAGACTTTTGTCCCATGTACTTGTTTAAGAACGGCTATTGGAGACGGATAATCTTCAGTCATCTTAATAAAACTGTGTTTAAGAGAAGGAAATTTCGAAAGATGGGGGCATGTTAAAAGCATAGGTTAAATCCAGAAGGGTGAGGGGTAAGGGGTGAAAAAAATGCACTTGCTTTGAAAAGTGTACCCATTTGTTGCGGATGAGTCAAACGAGTAAGGGCTGCATTTAAGGCGGCGCTCTGAGAAGGATTTTTCTTTTTCAAAAATTCTATTCTCAAATCAATTCCCAGATTTTTTAAAAACTGTCCTTGAGGACAAGGGCCTAAAACACCAAGGTTATAAGAAAGAGCAATTTCTTTGAGCTTGGAAAAGTTTACATGACACGTCAAATCAGACTGTCCGATATGGGTGAGAGGGGGGGAAGGTTCAGCTTTATAGAGAGCTTGGAGGGTATCCCCACTACCGCCTTCATAGCCATAATCAATGCATAAGAAAACGCCTCCACAAATTTGAAGGCGTTTACATATGACATGAAAGAGAGCTTCTGTTTGAGGGCTTTCTTCCCATATTTCATCAGGGCCAACTTCTTTTCGTCTTTCAATGTCTTGAAATACAAGCTTGCCGTCCTCGTAGGCGATGCAACGTTCAAAGACAATATTTTCTTTTCGTTTAAACAAGTTTGTGGGCAGAGCATCAAAAAACTCATTGGCAATAATGATTAAAGGATTTTGATCCTTCGGAAGCTCTTCAAGATTTTCGAGCCAGGTAAAAGGAAAAGAAATGGTTGTTTTTTGTTGATCTTTTAAAGGAGGACTTGTTTCCACAAAATATATTTTCAAAGCCTGATAAAAAGAAGGCTCTAACTTGGCTATCCTTAAAAAATCAGCTAAAAGAGTTCCTTTTCCTGGGCCTAGTTCAACTAAAGTCAGGTTTTGTGGCTTTTTAATTTGCAGAAAATAATCAACAGCCCAAGCACCAATTAATTCACCAAAGACTTGGCTGATTTCAGGAGAGGTTGTGAAATCTTGGCCCACAGCTTCTTGGCGTTGATAGTAACCATACTTTGGATGTTGCAAAACTATTTCCATAAACTGGCTTTGGGAAAGAGCCCCTTTTTCTTGAATGAGCTGAATAAGGTAGGAGTTAAGCATCCTCTTTCCGTAAAAGAGCGCGTGTGATTAAGAAAATCCCGAAAATAAGAACCGGGAAGGAGAGAAGCTGGCCCATGGTCAATCCTCCTTGGAAATAGCCAAGAAATGCGTCAGCTTCACGATAGCACTCAGCTATAATGCGCCCTACGCCATAACCTGCAAGAAAAATTCCTGTAAGAAGTCCTTGGCGGTGAGGCCAACGCGTATAGAAGGCTCCATAAGCAAGGAGAAGAAAAAGTACCACTCCTTCTAAAAAAGCCTCGTAAAGCTGACTAGGATAGCGTGGAAGAGGGCCGCCGTTGGGGAAAATCATTCCCCAAGGAGAATCTGTTATGCGACCATAGAGCTCTCCGTTGATGAAGTTGGCCAGGCGTCCAAAGAAAAGACCGATGGGCACGCCACAGCAGGCGAGGTCAGAAAAATTAAGAAAATAAATCCCGCGGCGATAGGTATAAATAGCTGTCGCCACGATAACTCCTAAAAGGCCACCGTGAAAAGCCATCCCTCCCTTCCAGACCTCAAAGATTTCTATAGGATTAGCGAGGTACTTTCCAGGATTGTAGAAGAGAACATAGCCTAGGCGTCCCCCTAAAATAACACCGATAATGGCCCAGGCCAGAAACTCATCGATCGTTTTTTTATCAATCAAGGGAAATTTTTTGGTTAATAATAAACTGTATTGCCACCATCCAAGAATGCCAGCAACGTAAGCCAGCCCATACCAATGGACGGCCAAGGGACCAAGGTGAAAGGCAACGGGATCAATCTGAGGAAAGGGCATACATATATCCTTTTTATTTTCTTATAAAACGAGAAGGATTATTCAGCAAGATCTCAAATGTCTTCAGTGCTTGTAAAAATCTAGGAAATCTAGAGATTTTTATCAATTGAGCGCTATTGACAAAAAACATTCAAAGATTTTACCTTGATTTTCTATATAAAAATTTGATCAAAACAAGGGTAAATATAATGTTGAAGAGGCAAAATTTTTCTCTTTTTTGCGTAATGGTTATAGGTCTTTTCTTGAGTTCAGGACATACAGTATATGCCATGGATGATGATGAGCATAATCCAAGTCCTCAAGTGATGCTGCGTGTTGAAGACGATGGACTGGATACAGAAGAGGCGGAATCAGAAGAAATTGTGGATGTACGTGCCTCTATAATTAATGATGTAAAAGCCGCAATGCCTCAATATCAAAAAGGTGATCTTGAAATAATGCGTTGGGTAAATAGAATGTGTAAAGAGTACAAAATAACCCAAAAAGAGCTTGGCGTTGAAAGTAATCCATGGCCACAAGATCCCAAAGAAGTGTCAGAACTTCCTCTTAAGGAAAGATTTGCAGCAATACAAAAAGTGACTCCCGATAATCGTTGGGTCATTCCGAGAATACTTAGGGAAAAGGTGTTTCGTTTTGAACTTTCCAAGATAAAGGATCCAAAGGAAAGAGCTGCAAAGACAGACACTCTAAAATCTCAGTTGGCACTTCATGTTTGTGAGTTTACGAACTCCCAGGAGGAAGCTCATAACGAGACATTTCCTTCGCTTTTAAACGAGTCCATTCGCGTAGGACGGCAGTTGATGAGCGTGGAAATGAGAAAAAAGCGATTGTTAACCTTTAGTGAATCTACGCCAGAGAGTATTGCAAAGAAAATGAAAGAAGATTTTGAAATGCTAAATTTAGAGCAAGAGCTGCTTGAAGAAAGTCGAAGAGAGATTGTTGATCAACAAAAACCTCTCGTTAGAAAGATCACTCGAAACTTCAGCGTGGACAATTTTAAAAATTAAGGTCATTTAATGCGCATTGCTATCTCAGGTACCCACTGCATTGGGAAATCAACGCTCATTCAGGACTTTCTGAAAATCTATCCTAAGTATTTTTACAAAGAAGAACCTTATTACCAGCTTCAAGAAATGCATGGCATTGAGTTTTCTGATGATCCAACCTTAGACGATTTCCTTGAGCAGCTTGAGTATAGTCTTGAACAACTAGAGGCTCATGCAACTCAACCAAATGTTATCTTTGAGAGATGCCCCATCGATTTTGTGGCTTATGGGATGTATGTGGCGCATCAAGAAGGAATGGACTTTGAGGATACACCTATCGTTGAAAAGTTCTCTGAAATAAAGGAGTCTCTTGAGAATTTAGATTTGATTATTTTTCTGCCCATGACAAAGGCAGATCCGATCACGTGTCCTGAGAGTGAAGATCCAAGGTTTCAAAAGGCTGTTGATAAGAACCTCAAGCACATCTATCGTGAGGAATTGTTTGATTTACTGCCAAGCCATGAACATCCAAGACTCATAGAAATTTGGGGATCTCCTCAAGAGAGGATAAGAAAAATTGAACATTACATGGAAGAAATGAACGACTAAGAACCGTCGTTATTTCTTTTTGAAAACGTCTGTTTCCATCCAAGCGATAGCGTCTTCTAAGAGAACATGGGTACCCTTGTTAAAAGCGGTTATTATCCCTTCCAGTGTGATGGCACAAAGAGGAATCTTTTCTTCAATAATATGGGAAGCAATGACTTTCCGTTCTCTTAAATCTACAAGCTTAAACCTAACCTTTAGGATGGCTGTGTTCATGTTGTGGACTGAAAAGTCTTGTATTTCCGTATGAAGAACATACTTTGTTTGAAGGCCCGTTTTTACGCGGTTGACGTAAATTCCTCCCCATCTTTGGCTGAGTCCCTCAAGGAGAGCTTCCTGAAATATATCAGGAAGGCGGTCGGGCCAACTGGCGTCAGCAAAGTACTCTCTTTGATAAGGAGAAGGCGTGAGGGCAATACGATTCGTATTCAAGCTTGCTTCAGATAAGGGCGTATCAATAGCCATCGACTCAGTGAGGAAGTTCGTCCGCTCAAAAGAACCGCTTTGAAGGGTATATAAAGGAAGAGGCTCAGACGTCTCTAAAAGAGCGCAAGAGGTGAGGACAAAGCTAAAAAGGATCAAACTTACATATTTCATGAGTTGAAATTACCAGAAAACCTAGTCCTCGTCGAGAGGGCATTACAGAGGACAAACTCACAGGAATTTATATACTTAAAATAACTGGCTCAGTTTATCCTTTTATGAGCGGATAGTTTCCTATGATAGGGAAGGAAGTGAGAAAGTTAGTCATTAGTGAAGTATTCCCATTTCTACCAAATTTTCATCAACATCACGCTGACAGTTTGGCGCCTTACAAGTGAGAAGGGTTGTCGTTAACCCATCTTCTTCTTTAACGCTCTGTGCTGCGAATGATTGACTACGGCAAACTTCTGATTTGATATAATCAATAAAAGGCTCGTCACTCCCACTCTCAAAGGCCTGGTTGACGGCCCTTGTATAATGTTCATCGCTCCAGGGGGCTATTAGAGGTAATTTTTTTTGTTTTAGTAGTCCTAGAACAAAAGCACGTGCTGTTCGCCCATTGGCATCAGGGCAGACGTGGGCCCCCACAATGGTTTGGTGAAGTGCGGCCGCAGCATCAAATATTTTTTCCTCTTTTAAGAAAGATACCGCTTTTTGAAAACCTAACTTCATTTTATCTTGACGATTTTTTTGAGTGAAATTGTCATAATGATAATATTTCTTGCAAAGAGAAAGCCTCTCTGGAGAGTGATAAGCTGGATTTTCAAAAATTTCAGCAATCATCGTATTCCAAAGATATTTTTCTGTTTCAGCACTATCTTGCATTAATCTTGGGTTTATTAGCTTTTTTTTTGTTTGATCTAATAAACTAACTAAATCATTGTAAGTATAAAGATTTGAAGGATCATGGATAGCTAAATAATTAGCCATACTTTTGATGTGTTGGAATTGAGGAGTGGCTTGTGGTGATTTTGGAACAATTACATAACCTGATTTATAGGTCTTTGCTTCAGAACTATTTGTTAATATAGCATTTACCTTAAAAAAATGAGCCTCAAAATCCTTAAATTTCATTTTTTCTATAGGATACGGAATTATTTTTTCGTCGACGTACTCAAGAGCATTGAGCCACCCTTTAGCCTCTAAGGCATCTAAGGCTTGGGGCTCTCCATCGATGGCTCCGATACGAAAACGTTCTTGTAACCTTGGTGTTAAAAGTAAGAGATTGTCTCTTCGCTTTTGAGATTCACTTTCTCCAGGAGCAATGGATATTCTTGCTTCTGGGATTTCTGACGCGGCTGAGATGATTTCTGATGGGCTCTTAAAACTTGTTGGAGCCACATAAATTCCTGGATGGACAATACGCTGTACTGGTTCTGGCCATGATGGAGTACTCCTTGTATCAAGTCCAATTGTACAGTTACTGAAAGGTTGTGGAGCTAAAGTATAAGAACGACTAAGAAAAGGGAAAGGATCGGTCTTTAGAGACGTTTTTGGTTTTTCTGATTGGATAGCTGTATATGTACCTATTAGCGCCGTAGAAACTAAAAGGCTACAAATAGCAATTGTTGTGGGGTCTCTAAAGTTTAAACGACATGTAGCCTCAGGGGAGCTTACTGGGGTTTGTATAACTTCCTGACGTTTTTGCAAACAGGAGAGATGTTGCTTTTTTTCTCTACGATGAGTCTTGCCAGAATTTTTGCGATATGAGTCCGCTCTTTTGTCTCGAACAGCAAGAGCCTCTGTGTAGGGGTAAGAAGTCCAGAAAATTGTGATGAGAAGAAATAAAATACTCTTAAATCGAAGCATAAACGTACCTGTATTGCAAATATTAATGTTTAGATTTTTAATATTCATTAAAAATTAAGTCAACATCAATTTTCTGATTGTGTGATATTGGGATTTAATTCACCTCTGCAGAAAATATAATATATGCGTTTTTACTTGTTATCTGCGCTTAAGAATTGTAAGACAAAGGTATGAGCAAGAATGAAGTATTAAATATTGAGTCAGATTTAAGGATTTCAAGGCGTAAATTTTTGATAACCGCCTCTTCCTTTGTTGCCGTTGCAGCAACCCCTACTTTTGTGGCGTCGAGTTTATCCTCACTCCGTCCTCAGTTTTCCTCAAGGAAGCTCTCTCTCTATAATATCCATACGGGTGAAGACTTTGAAGGGATGTATTGGCGAGAAGGTCAGTATGATGCAGAAGCCCTTAAACGCCTGAGTTATCTCTTAAGAGACAGGCGCAATAACTTAGAACATCCTATGGATGCTAAATTATTTGATCTTATGCATAAGCTTCAATCAACCCTTGGCGTTAAAGATCCTTATCAAGTGATTTGTGGCTATCGCTCTAAGCAAACCAATGCGACTCTTCACAAAAAAAGTAAAGGCGTTGCAAAAAATAGTTTGCATATGCAGGGAAAGGCGATCGATGTCTGTCTGGAACATACATCCTTAAAAGAACTTTGCCAGGCGGCGCGTTCTTTGAAGGCGGGTGGTGTAGGATATTATCCTAAGTCAAATTTTGTCCACCTAGATACTCGCCCAAAACCTGCTTTTTGGAGCTAAAAGTATCAAAAAGATTCATCATAAATTTAAATTTTTGATAAAAATTGTTGAAAGTTTTTTTAATCCAATGTAGCTTTGTAAAGCTAGACTCATAAGTCTTTAAATAACAACAGATAAAATTAAACTAACAGAGGAGTGTTTTATGAAACCAGCTATGTCTCCTTTTTCCCCTCAGAAAAATCCACTTTCTGATCCTTTAAGGGTTCAACTTGCTGCGGCTTATCGCATTTTGGCAATGCTAAAAATGGATGATCTCACCTATACCCATCTTTCCGCACGGCATCCTGAAGAAGATGTTTATTATATTTACCCCTTTGGTCTTTTGTTTGAAGAGGTAACGGCTTCCGGCCTTTTGCGTGTTTCTCTGGATGGTCAGGTTATAGAAGGAAGTGAAAGTGATTATAACCAAACGGGTTATGTGATTCATGGAAGCATTTATAAAAATCGTCCTGATGTAAATGCTATTTTTCATCTTCATACGACAGCCGGGGTAGCGGTGTCTGCGATGAATTGTGGTCTTTTGCCTTTAAGTCAGTTCTCTCTCCATTTTTACAACCGGATGGCTTATCATGCTTATGATTCCTTAGCATTGAATGCACAGCGGCAGGGAGCCAATATGATCAAGGATTTGGGCCAGAAGAAAGCCATGATTTTGCAAAATCATGGAACCCTTACCTGCGGGACTACCCTTCATGAAGCCTTTCTTTACGCTTACTTTTTAGAGCAAGCTTGTAAAGTTCAATGTACAGCCCTTGCGGGAGGACAAAAGGTATTTGTTCCCCATAAGAAAGTATGTGAACAAGCAGCTCAAGATTTGCGTGATTTTGAGCCAGATTTTGGGATACGTGATTGGACAGCTCTCCTCAGAAAATTGGAACGGACAGATCCTTCTTATAAAGATTAAGGGGCGTTCAGTCCTCGGAGGGCTTTGATATTTTCTCCGTAAAGGGAAGCCTCTCCCAGGCCAAAGATAGCATTTCCTGCGACGAGAATATCAGCGCCTGCTTCAATCACGCGAGGTGCCGTTGAGGGGGAAATGCCGCCATCTACTTCAAGTAAAATTTTTCGTCCAGATTCATCAATAAGAAAACGGGCATCAAAGATTTTACTCAGTTGGTTTTCAATAAAATTTTGGCCTCCAAAGCCCGGGTTGACGGTCATGACAAGGATAAGATCCACGATAGGAATAAGAGGTTTGATAAGGTCGAGTGATGTTTCTGGGTTCACTGCAACGCCAGCTTTACAACCTAAATCCTTAATAGTTTGTAGAGTGCGATAGACATCGGGTGTGGCTTCGGGATGGACAGTCAGGATATTAGCGCCGGCTTTGGCAAAGGCATTAATAAAAGAATCAACAGGTGAAATCATCAAGTGCACATCAAAGGGAAGGGAGGTCCAAG
>JAIESK010000010.1 GCA_019746105.1 Alphaproteobacteria bacterium | reverse complement strand
TATCCTTGAAACAGAAAGGATTGGATTGTGCTCGACACCAAATGGATCCGGGAAAATCCGGAAGACTTTGATAACGCCTTAAAAAACCGGGGACTTGCGCCAGCTTCCGCTGAAATAATCGCTCTCGATGAGGAACGTCGTTCGGCTATTCACTCTGTGCAAGAAATGCAAAATCGACGCAACGGGCTCGCCAAGCAAATTGGAGAAACTAAATCCAAGGGCGGTAATGCGGATGACCTTTTGCAAGAAGCGGGACAATTACGCGATAAACTCCCCTTAGAAGAAGAGAAGGTTCGCCTTTTAGAAGAAAAGCTCAAAACCATTATGGACGTTTTACCTAATGTTCCTTCAAAGGACGTTCCTGTTGGTAAAAATGAGGAAGATAACAAAGAAGTTCACCATTGGGGGGAAAAGCCCACCTTTTCTTTCACGCCAAAACAACACTATGAAATTGGTGAAGCACTAGGTTTTATGAATTTTGAAGCTTCCGCAAAAATTTCTGGCTCCCGCTTTGTGGTGCTTAAATCTGATCTCGCCCGCCTCGAGCGTGCGTTGGGAGCGTTTATGTTGGATACTCACACCCAAGAGTATGCTTACACTGAAGTCTCTCCCCCCTATATGGTGCGCAGCCAATCTATGTACGGAGCCGGCCAACTCCCTAAATTTGCGGAAGATGCCTTTGTCACAACAAATGACTATTGGTTGATTCCTACAGCAGAAGTGCCTCTGACAAATTTGGTAGCTGGAGACATTTTAGAGACTGATGCGCTTCCTCAACGCTTTGTGGCCTACACCCCTTGTTTCCGCTCTGAAGCAGGATCGGCGGGAAAGGACACTCGCGGTATGTTTCGCGTTCATCAATTTCACAAGGTTGAGCTCGTCAGCATTACCCATCCAGAAGTCTCGGAGACGGAGCACCAGCGCATGCTCAAAGCCGCCCAGTCTATCCTTGAGCGCCTAAGGATTCATTACCGTACGGTCCTCTTATGCACTGGAGATATGGGAACCTGTTCTCAAAAGACTTATGATATTGAAGTTTGGCTTCCTGGCCAAAACACTTATCGTGAGATCTCCAGCTGTTCCAATTTTGGCGAATATCAAGCACGCCGCATGAATACCCGTTTTCGCGATGGGGATAAAAAAACCCGTTTCGTCCATACATTGAATGGCTCGGGGCTGGCTGTGGGCCGTACGCTCATTGCTATTTTAGAAAACTATCAACAAGAGGATGGATCTGTTATCATCCCTGATGTATTAAGACCGTATATGAGAGGAGAAGCTCTCATCAAAGTGCAAAAGGTGGAAAAATGAAGTTTAAAAATTTAATGTTGTTTGTTAGCTGTTCTCTGATTTTGGGAGGAGAAGCTTTTTCTGCAGCTCCCGAAAAGAAAATTGTCACAGGACCGGATGACACGGTTTATGGTATTGCTTATAATAATGGTATTCCTACCCGCTCTTTAATTGCCGCGAATAACTTAAAACCGCCTTATACTCTCAAAGCAGGTCAAGTTTTAATTGTCCCTCTCCCCAACCAACATATTGCGGGACAAGGAGAAACTGTGGAAAGTATTGCTGAAATTTATGCCGTCAATGTCGATGTTTTAGCCCACGAAAACAATATTACAACGCCTTCCTACATTGCGCCAGGAACTGTTCTTTCCATTCCTGCTCGAAATACGGAAACTATGGCAACAGCCTTAAAGGCTCCTGAAGAAATTAATGCTTCTTCCTTGGCTCCTCTTCCGCTTGTCAAGTCTGAGCCAGGACCATCTTCTTTAGATCCTTTGCCAACAGCTAAAGCTACGGCTTCAAATATGGCACTTCCTGACGATTTGGCTCAAGAATTAGCTGCAGAAAAAGGAGCAGCCTCTTCCTCCGCTGCTTCTGCTCCCGCACCTCTTATAAATAATCTTGCTGAGAAGAAGGACAAAGAAGCTGCCGTCGTTTCAAAGAAAAAGGAAGAAAGCGAAAAATCTTCCAAGGAAGCTCTGAAAGAAAAATCACAGAAAGAGGGAAAGTTCGCTAAAAAAGAAGAGCCTCAAGAAGAGAAAAAAATCGCTAAAAAGGAAGAACTTAAGGAAGAGAAAGTAGCCTCTAAGAAAGAAGAGCCTGAACAAGAGAAAAAAGCCGCTAAAAATGAAGATAAGGCAGAAGCCTCTTCCAAAGAGGTAGCTTTTTCTTGGCCAGTTCAAGGGGAAATTGTGAAGAAATTTGCCTCTGGTGGTAAGAACGACGGTATTAACATTAAAGTTGCTAAAGGAACACCTGTTAAGGCCTCTGCTGAAGGCACAGTGATGTATGCAGGAAGTGAGCTGAAAGGGTTTGGTAATCTGCTTCTCCTTAAGCATAAGGACGGTTGGGTCACCGCTTATGCGCACAATTCTGAGCTTCTTGTCAAAAAAGGAGACAAAGTAAAACAAGGTCAAGAGATTGCCAAATCGGGAACGCCCGAAGGTGATGCAGAACAACCACAGTTGCACTTTGAAATCAGAAAAGTAAAACAACCCATTGATCCTTTGACCAAACTTGAGTCATAAAGGAAAGTAAACATAACATTAATAAATGAGGAAAACCATGAACACATTTTTTGATCTACTTATCTCCCCTGTAAATGCTCAAGCAGCCCCAGGACCTTTGGGGTTTGACGTTATGTCTCTTCTTCCTCTTGTGCTGATCTTTGCGGTTTTCTATTTCTTTCTCATTCGCCCACAACAAAAAAAGGCACAACAACAAAAAGCTCTTCTTTCTTCTCTCAAGCGGGGAGATCGAGTTCTTACGAATGGTGGATTGATTGGAACCGTCACAAAAGTCATCAGCGAGCAAGAACTTGAAGTAGAAATTGCAGATGGCGTTAAGGTTCGTATTGCCCGTCCAATGGTGGCTGATTTACTTTTAAGCACTGAGCCTGCACGGGAATCTGAGCCGCGCAAAGAAAAGGTAACCGCTTCAAAAACATCTTCCCGCAAGACTGTTGCACCTAAGAAAAAGTCATCTAAGTAAAAGAAAAGTTTGGGCTAAGCAATGTTATACATTCCTTTATGGAAAAAAATTCTGACTATAGGCATTTGTCTTCTTGGATTGCTCTTTGCTAGCCCTAATTTTTTTACTCGTGAACAACTTGAAAACTTCCCCAGCTGGTATCCTAAAAGCCAAATCACTCTTGGGCTTGACCTGCAGGGTGGTGCACATCTTCTTTTAGAAGTTGATTTTGATGCTGTTCAAAAAGAGCAAATGGCTTCCTTAGCTGATATGGTACGTACCACCCTTCGTAAAGATAGGATTGGCTACACAGGCCTCGCAGCCAAAAAGGATTTTGTCACCTTAACACTGCGCAACCCTGATGATCTAGAAAAAGTCAAATCTCTCATCCATAACACGGACAAAGAAGTTGAAATTACGTCAGCGGCTGAAGGCCAATTAACTCTTCGTTTTGATGAGGCTTCTTTGCGCGCCCGACGGAAATCGGTTTTGGCCCAATCCATTGAAATTGTCCGCCGGCGCGTCGACGAAATGGGGACAGCTGAACCTTTCATTCAACAACAAGGTGATGACAGAATTTTGGTTCAGCTTCCTGGCGTGCAAGACCCGGCCCGTATTAAGACAATGTTAGGAAAAACGGCAAAATTGCAATTTCGTTTTGTTGATATGTCCATTGATGCCGAGCCGGGGAAATCTGTTCCCGGCGTTGATATTCTTCCTGAAGAGCGCGATGGAAAAACCGTTTATTTAGCTGTGAAAAAACAAATCATCCTCAGTGGCGAGAATTTAGTCGATGCTCAGCCAGGCTTTGATGATTACCATCGTCCAGCGATAAACTTTAAGTTTGATTCCCTGGGGGCTAAAAAATTTGGAGAGGCTACAAAAAATAACGTCGGACAAGCTTTTGCTATCGTTTTAGATGATAAGATCATTATGGCACCTCGCATTGATGTTCCCATTATGGATGGTCGCGGTCAGATTACTGGTGGTTTTACCGTCCAGCAAGCTCAAGATCTTGCTCTTTTGATGCGTGCAGGCGCTCTTCCCGCACCGCTCAATGTCATTGAAGAACGCACGGTCGGCCCTGGGCTTGGAGCCGATTCTATTGCCTCAGGTGAATATGCTACGATTATTGCTATTTTAATGGTGGCTGCCTTTATGTTTATTGCCTATTCCTTCTTTGGTGCCATTGCAAACATTGCGGTTGTCTTTAATTTGATTCTCTTATTTGCCGCCCTTTCGGTGACCCACGCGACTCTCACTTTGCCAGGCATTGCGGGCATTGCCCTTACGGTTGGTATGGCTGTGGACGCCAACGTTTTAATTAACGAACGGATTAAGGAAGAGCTGCGCAATGGGCGTAAAATGCTCAGCGCCATCGATGCGGGCTATAACAGGGCTATGACCACCATTATTGACTCCAACCTCACAACATTAATTGGTGTGGCACTTTTATATTATTTTGGTGCCGGCCCCACACGCGGCTTTGCTGTAACAACCTCTTTGGGAATTATTATCTCCATGTTTACGGCCATCTCCCTTACGAAACTCATTTTGGCATGGTGGATTGGGTGGAGACGCCCTACCCATCTTCCCATTTAAGGAGCCCCCCATGGGATTACACATTATACCCTATGACACAAAAATTAATTTTGTATCAAAAAAGAACATCATTTTTGCCATCTTGATTGCTGTTGCCGTGGTCTGTTTGGGGTCGATTTTTACCAAGGGTTTTACTTATGGAATCGACTTTAAGGGAGGATTGCTCCTTGAAATCCGCACATCCGGTCCTGCAGATATAGGAAAACTTCGTTCAGAACTGAGTGATCTTGTTCAAGGAGAAGTTACTCTTCAAGAATTCGGCGCTCCCAATGATGTTCTTATTCGTGTGGAGCAACAGCCGGGGGGAGACGCAGGTCAGCTTGTTGCCTTAAACAAAATTAAAGAAAAACTAGGCACGGGAGTTGAATATCGAAAGGTTGAAAGCGTAGGACCAAAGGTTAGTGAGGACCTTATCCGTAATGGTATCTATGCCGTTATCGGAGCGTTGGTGGCCATGTTGATTTACATTTGGTTTCGCTTTGAATGGCAGTTTGGCGTTTGCTCTCTGATCACTCTTGCCCATGATGCCCTAATTGTCTTGGGCCTTTTTTCCATTTTTGGGTTGGAATTTAATGAAAATGCCATTATCGCTGTCCTAATTACAGTAACCTACTCAATTAACGATACGGTTGTGATTTATGACCGCATCCGTGAAAACTTGCGTAAGTTTAAAAAAATGCCTTTAGCCAATCTTATTAACCTTAGTATTAACGAAACCCTCTCACGCACTATTTTAACGTCCACCACAACTTTACTTTCCCTTCTGGGCCTTTATTTCTTTGGCGGCCCTGTTATTGCGGCTTTCAGCCTTCCCATCATTGTGGGTATTTTGGCTGGAACTGTCTCTTCTATTACCGTTTCAGCCCCCCTTCTTCTTCATATGCATCTCCGCGATGACAATGGACTCGAGAAATTAAGCAAAGGGTAAATACAAATTTAAAGGTCTTTAAATGAAGCATATTTTATTAATCTTGATGGGATTTTTACTATCGACAGGTTATGCATTTGCAGATGCATATGAAAAATACATCCCTGATTCTGCTAAACAGTATATTCCTAACTTTAGTAATGATGAAACTTCTTCAAGCCCACAGGAGACTGCGGATTTTAAGAAGTATATTCCTGAACCCTATCAAAAATATATTCCGGAATTTACAGCTGAACAAGAGGCGATGGACGGTTCGTCTTGGAAGGATAATTGGAATGAAGAGACCCCTTCTTCATCACCGCAGTCCTCTTTAAAAGATAAAATTCTTTATGGCCCTTCTTCTTTATCAAATGCCTCTTATCATAATTTGATAGTGAATGGTCCTCTTAAGTTAACTCATGTAACTGTTGAACATAGTTTGGAGGTAAACGGTCCCTTAACAGGTTCTCAAATTCAGGCTGCACTTCTGGAAGTGAATGGCCCTGTTAATGTCTTAAGTCTGAATGTTGGAAAAGCTGTCATTAGGGGTGCGGCTAACCTTAAGGATGCTCATGTCAAAAATGAATTCACTGTCTATGGCTTTCTTTCCGCACAAAAATCTATTTTCAAAAAGCCTCTTCACGTATTTTCTTCAGAAATTCGTCTTAAAGATAGCCAAGTCCAGGCTATTATTTTAGAAAGAGACAACTCCTCTTCTAATGAAACTCCTAGAATTCATTTGCTGGGTGCCACACAAGTATTTGGAGATATCGAATTTAAAGGTAAAAAAGGGATTGTTGAGGCTGGGTCTGATGTGAAGTTAGATGGGAAAGTCATCAATGGCATTCTTCAGAATAAAATTAAAGATAATAGTGCTCTTAATTCTAGGCTTTGAAAAGAGAATTAACGCCAATTTGTACGTTCTTCAGATATTGCAGAAAAAGTAGCCCCTTCCCGATTTGTGTTTCTAAAATTGACCCCTACAAGGGAACTTTCATCGAAAGAGACATTTTTTAAATTTGCATTTTCAAAATTTGTAGATGAAATCTTTGCATCAATAAAACTAGCACCTTCTAAGTTGACATTAGAGAAAGAAGAATTTTCAATTGTTGTCTCTGAAAAATCAGCGTTTCTTAAGTCAGCCTTTTCAAAGTTAATACCGCGTATATCCATCCCCAAAAAAACACATCCCTGAAGATTGGCTCCCTTTAAGTTTATGCGTTTAAGGTCATACGCGCGCAAATCAGTATAAGAAAGATCTAAAGTTTTTCTTTGGTCATTATTTTGTAGCGATTGAAGCCGTGCAAGATCTTCAGGAGAAGCCGCAGACAAAGAATGACAAGAAATTGTCAAAGGAGAGAGAAAAACAAGGGTGCTTATAAAAAAATTCATCTAAGAATCCTTATGTTTAAATTAATCATAAGAAAATATTTTATCATTAATGATATTATTTAGAAAGATTTTTTAGTCGCATTAAATTAACTCACCATTGTTCCTTGCTTCGGTAAGCATTGGAAAAATTGTATTTGTATTTCTTTCTAGAATTTGCTTACCTCCAAAAGTGATTTTAAAAGAGAGAAAATATCTATGTCCCCTCACCTTCTGATGATGTGGCTCCAACAATTTTCCTCGGAAGGCTTGACCCTTGTCTTGTTTCTATGTTGCGGGTTTCTTATCTTGTTCATGATGCGAGTCTTTGGTGCCACCGGTTTGATGGTTTACAGCTCTCTTGCCGTCGTTGTCGCTAATATCCAGGTGCAAAAGGCGTCAACTTTTGACTTCTTCCATGAACCCATTGCTCTTGGAACCGTTGTTTTCTCTTCAATTTTCTACGTTAGTAGCATTTTGACGGAATACTACGGAAAAGCAGAAGCAAAAAAAGCCGTATGGCTCAGCTTTTCAGGCATGCTTCTGATCACCCTATTCATGTTTCTCACCATGGGTTTTAAGCCAGCTGTGGGTTATCAAGAAAGCCACAATGCCATGTGTGTCTTATTTTTGCCTGCCCCCGCATTATTGATATCCAGTTTAATTGCTTACGTTATTGGGCAGCAAAATGATATCTGGCTTTTCTCACTTCTCTCAAAACTCACGGACGGAAAAGCCTTATGGCTTCGTACTTTTGTTTCAACTTTAATTGCTGCATTTCTTGATAATTTGGTTTTTAGTGTACTCGCCTGGATGGTTTTTTCCTCTCACCCCTTGCCATGGAAGACAGTCTTCTTTACCTATATCTTAGGAACCTATATTATCCGTCTCTTTATGGCCTTTATGGGGATTCCTTTTCTTTATCTCGCAAGGTTTATGACTCGCTAATGAAATATTCTAAATTTAATTTTGAAATAACTTTTAGAGCGCCTTCCTCTAAGGCTCGTTTGGGAAAGCTTTCCACGCCCCACGGCGTTGTAGAAACACCCGCCTTTATCTTTTGCGCTACAAAAGCGGCCATTAAAGGCGCCACCCCCGAGGAAATGTGGCGAGAAAAAACCCAAATTATTCTCTCGAATACTTATCATCTTATGCTTCAACCAGGAGCTGAACTAGTGGCAAAAATGGGAGGACTTCATAAATTCATGGGCTGGAATGGCCCCATGTTGACAGATTCAGGCGGCTTTCAAATTTTTAGCCTAGGTCATGGATCCGTTGCTGAGGAAGTCAAAGGCAGACGTCAGTCAACTCGTCCTAAAAGCCTTTTGACAATTACTGAAGAAGGCGCCACCTTTAAATCCTACCTAGATGGGAAAACTCACATACTGAGTCCTGAAAAATCCATTCAAGTTCAGCGCGATTTAGGAGCTGATCTCATCGTTGTGCTCGATGAGTGTACACCTTTTCATGTGGACAAATCCTACACAGAAAAATCCATGCATATGAGCCATCGCTGGGCTGAGCGCAGTTTAAAAGAATTTCAACGCGGCGATACGGGTGTCCAAGCCCTTTACGGCATCACTCAAGGAGGCGTTTACCCAGACTTAAGACGAATAAGTGCTGATTTTGTAAACAACCAACCTTTCTTTGGCCATGCAGTTGGAGGCTCTCTCGGCGCTGATAAGGCTCAAATGGCAGAAGTTGTGCAAATGGCCATGGAGCCTTTAGATCCAAGTCGTCCCGTCCATTTGTTGGGTATTGGGGGTATAAGCGATATTTTTTATGGTGTAACCCAAGGCATTGATACCTTTGATTGTGTACACCCGACACGCCTCGCACGTCATGGCGGTGCCCTAACTCCCCCTTCCGTGTGGGAGCAATTAGAAGAAAATCCCAAGGGTCGAGAACATATGAATTTACGCAATGCCCGCTTCCGGGACGATCCTCGCCCCATTGATGAAACTTGTGGCTGTCATACCTGTCAAACCCTTTCCAGAGGTTATCTCCATCATCTTTTAAAATCTGGAGAACTTCTCGCCATGAACGCCCTGACCACCCACAATGTACATTTTATGAACCGACTTTTAGCCAGCATTAGAAAGGCTATCGATACCGGTTCCCTCAGGGAAGAAAAAATAAAGTGGATTGTTTAAGAATTCATTAACCTATAACTTAGACAATAGAAAAAATAAATGGAGCAGGGAGAAAACCTCATGAATAGATTTTTAAGCAGTGTCATTATCGTTTATGCCTTAGCACTCACAGGTGTTCAGGCTCAAGATGCAGACTCATCATCAAATACAGCCTCTTCGTCATCATGTGAATCTCTTACAGACAAGTGCCGTAGTCTTTCCCTTGGTACTGACAAAAATCCAGACCTATGTTCCTGCAAAACCATCTGTGCTTCTGCACAAAAAGCCTGTCTCCAAGAAAATAAAACTGATCAATTAGACACGGCCTCCCTCTATGCTCTCTACTGCAAAAAATCTTGCAAAAAGTATAAACAGCAAGAAGAGCAGAAAAAAGGATCTTCCTCAACAAAGAGTGAGTAGTTACATTTTTAATACTTCTCTATAAAAATTTAAACTAACAGACTCTCATAAAAACTGCCAAAAGGCAGGGTTGGATGACAGATTTGAATTTCTAAGATCCAATGGCCGGGGCTGATTGTTTCAGGAAAGGTATTAATGCCCTTTCTCCACCCTCTATGAGGGTAAGCCCCTATGAGATGCCCAGCAGGCTCTAAATTAAAATGATAGCCCTTAGTTTCCGTTAACGTGATGATATAGTCATAGAGCTCAATTCCAGTCGGATTATATTGTTGCCAGTACTCACGGCCTTCTTGAAAGATTTTTTCCGCCGCTTTTTGAATAGCGCTATAGTCAGGATTATCTCCAAAGGTAAGCTTATACCCCGCATCCCCTTCAATCTCATCCTTTACAATACCAATGTCTATAAAGGCGATATCCTCCTGTTGAAGGATTAAATCTTCCTGCGCTCCCTGATGGAATTGAAGCAGGGTATGTTTTCCAAAACGGACATAAGGAGGATGCCAAAGCCGGTCAATTTTATAGTCTTCAAAAAGAGAGCGAATCAAGGAAACAACCTCACTCTCCCTCATTCCAGGTTGAACTTTATCAGCAGCCCTTTTGAGAATACACCACGTAAGTTCTGAAGAGGCTTTCACTTTCTCCAGAACTTGCGCTTCGATATATTGCTTAGTATTCTCAAGCCGTGATTGGATGTTAGGATCTATGCTCCATTTCCTTCTGCATTCTTTGAGCTCTTCTTACCATAAATGAAGAGAGGCTCCGCATTATTGAGAATGACTTCTTCATTAATGACAACCTCTTCCGCATTTTCAATGGTTGGCAATTCAAACATAGTATTCAAAAGGGTTGCTTCTAAAATAGATCTCAAACCACGAGCGCCCGTTTTTCTCTCAACTGCTTTCTGAGCAATGGCTTTTAAAGCTCCGTCCGTAAAGTTTAATTCGACGCCTTCCATATTAAAGAGACGTTTGTATTGCTTTGTCAGCGCGTTCTTTGGCTCAGTGAGAATTTGAATAAGCGCCTCTTCATCAAGATCATTGAGGGTTGCAATCACAGGAAGACGGCCAATAAACTCTGGGATAAGACCAAATTTCAAAAGATCTTCCGTTTCAAGATTTTTTAAAAGTTCTCCTGTTTTACGATCTTCAGGACCTCTTACATCAGCACCGAAACCAATGGAGGTTCCCCTGCCTCGCGTTGCGATAAGCCTTTCAATGCCCGCAAAAGCACCCCCACAGATAAAGAGAATGTTCGTGGTATCCACTTGCAAAAATTCCTGTTGAGGGTGCTTACGCCCTCCCTGAGGTGGAACAGATGCTATGGTACCTTCCATAATCTTCAGAAGGGCTTGCTGCACACCTTCGCCCGAGACATCACGGGTAATAGAAGGGTTATCAGACTTGCGAGAAATCTTATCAACTTCATCGATATAAACAATACCACGTTGGGCCTTTTCCACATTGTAATCGGCTGCTTGCAGCAATTTGAGGATAATGTTTTCCACATCCTCCCCCACATAACCAGCCTCCGTTAATGTTGTAGCATCCGCCATGGTAAAGGGTACATCAATAATGCGCGCGAGGGTTTGGGCAAGGAGCGTTTTACCGCAACCTGTTGGTCCCACAAGAAGAATATTAGATTTAGAAAGTTCAACATCATCTGAATGACTGCCATGTTCAAGGCGCTTATAATGGTTATGGACAGCAACCGACAGCACCTTTTTCGCACTCTCTTGACCGATTACATAATCATTCAGAACATCATAAATTTGCTTTGGTGCCGGCACACCTTCAGGCGAGCGAAGCAGCGGTCCTTTATTTTCTTCCTTGATAATATCGGTGCAAAGGTCAACGCATTCATCGCAAATAAAGACGGAAGGTCCAGCTATAAGCTTGCGTACTTCATGTTGGCTTTTGCCACAAAAAGAGCAGTAGAGAGGGTTCTTTGTATCATCGTCTTTTGATTTTGTCATAGCACCCTCCTTTAAATTGTTCCAAACTGATAAGAGGCCTTCTTAAGGTATATTTCCTCTCTTATCTCAGGATCGCATGGAACTACCAATAAATCGTTAACAAACAAAATTATTTGCGCTGATTTTTCCTCTTTACGCACTTTTTTTCACTTCAGGGGAAAAGGGGCGATTGGTGATAACTTCATCAACAAGACCAAATTTTTTTGCTGTCTCTGCTGGCATAAAGTTATCTCGATCCATAGCTTTTTCTATCACATCCAAAGGTTGGCCCGTGCAATCTGCATAAAGCTTGTTCATACGAGCACGAATTTCCAAAATCTCGCGCGCATGAATTTCAATATCAGCAGCTTGCCCCTGAAAACCACCCAAAGGTTGGTGAAGCATCACCCGAGAGTTTGGTAAACAATAGCGCTTTCCTTTAGTTCCTGCGGTAAGCAGGAAAGAGCCCATGGAGGCTGCTTGCCCAAAAC
>JAIESK010000067.1 GCA_019746105.1 Alphaproteobacteria bacterium | reverse complement strand
AAGTGGCTGATCACTTCCTTGGAGTCAACCGAGAAAAAGAGATTAGGATGGCTTCCGACAGTATTCGGGAAGAAGTGCGAGCTGAAAAGCTTTTAAAGAAGGAAAAACCGGAGGATAAATCTGAGATTACGTCTGAGGCTAAGCCTGAGCCTGAGACTAAGTTTCGGTCTCTGTCTCAGATAGATGAGTCAGGCTCCCTCCAAGCAGAAGAGGCATATCGATACCAGTATCAACCTCAATCTCAGCACCAATCCTTAGGACAGAGGGCATCAAATACGCTTGAGCCCTTTCATCATCAAGGTTTAGAGAAAAAGAAAGTGTCTCAAGAACAGGCAGAACAGAAGACCACAAAAAATGAAACAGTTTCTCCCTTTGAGGTGAACCTCTCTGGAACTAGCCCCTCTTTCATTGAGACTCCAGATAAAGCTATAACAACGTCAGAAATGGTACTCCCACAAAAACGTGTTTTTCCTAACAAAGAAGTTGTTGAAAACGCTCTCAAAGAAAACATCGCTGATTTTGCGGACCATGTTTTTGCTTCAATTGGAGAGTCTTTTCATAAGGGCTCTTCGTCAGCGACTCAGCGTCGTTATGGAAAAAACGGCCACATCTCAGTGAATTTAAAAACAGGGGGATGGATTAATTTTAAAGACAGTGATTTATCTGGAGGCCCCCTTCACATGCTCACGAAGCTTAAAAGTCTTTCCTTTAAGGAGGCTCTAGAGTATGGAGCCTCTTGGGCAAGGTTATCACCTGAACAATTCTCAGCTCAAAAGAAAGGTCTTGACTCACTTCATACACAAAAAGTTGAGAAAGAAACTCTAACAAAAGAAAGTGAAGCCAAAGAGGTTCAACAGAAGATAGAGTGGGCTCAGAAACTCTGGGCCAAAGGTCAGCCCATTCAAGGAACCATCGCTGAGCGTTATCTCAAAGAACATCGTAAAATAGAGGAAAAATTACCTCAGGATTTCCGTTATCTCCCGAATGTAAAGGTGGCAGGAGAGCAGAACACAGGAAAAAGCACTCCTTGTCTTATGGTCGCAGCTCGATCAAATACAGGAGATATCACAGCCGTTCAGCTCACCTTCCTCGATCCAATCACAGCAAATAAAGCCGACATTCCTGTTCAGAAGAGATCATATGGGCTTTTAAAAGGCTCGGCCGTGACCGTACAAGCAGGTAAAGATTCCAAACATCTTTTCATTGCTGAAGGTGTGGAGACAGCTCTCAGCCTCAAGGCAGCAGGGATAGAGGGCCCTATCAAAGCCAGCTTGGGTCTTACTAATATTGCGCGCATTGAGTTTCAAGATTCCAACACCCACATTGTCATTTGTGGAGACCATGATGCACCCAATTCGCCAGCGACTAAGAGTCTTCAAAAGTCCGTTCATGCCCTTCAAGAACAGGGCTTTAAGGTGACTGTTATCAAGCCGAACACCCTGGGAGAAGACTTTAATGATGTTCTCAAAAAGGCAGGGTCTGAAGGCGTAAGGGAGATCATAAAACAAGCTGTGCCTCAGGTCTTAACACAACCCAGCTCCATTACCAAAGAGGCAAGTGCTTCGCCTCAATACGTCTTTAAACAGATTACCAAATCCTGCGAAAAGGTTCTTTATACCTATATAACCAAGGAGAACATCTCCATGACCGTTGAGTTGAAAGAGCGGATTCCCCTTCAAGCGGAGCGGGCGGCTAACTTCATCTTTTATGCCCATACCCTGGGCGTTACAACACCAACAGAAAAAGAAACAAAGCAGTTCTTGGCACGCGCCAAGTATGAGCTTGACCGTATTCCTCACATCAAGGAAAAGCTTACCGATGAGTGGCAGAAACGTGGCAACTTTGATGAACAAAAGGATCCGCTCCTTATTCATATGATTGCAGAGAGGCAAGCGTCCATTGAAGGCCGCCTTTTCCTTGAAGCAAAGCAAGAAGGACTAAAACCACCCTTCAACCTTCCACAACTGGCAGAAGTAGAGTTCAAAGCTCATCGAGCTAAAGCCAAAACTCTCACTCAAGAGCTCAGTATTAACTATTCCCTTTCCAAAAACGCTGCAACTGAATGCGCTAAGAATATGCTCCGACACCAAGAAACTCATGGATCAAAGCCCACCGATACTCAAATGACCGCCATGGCCGAAATCGCCCGCCAAATTGAGGAGAAATATCCCGATTCTCTTGAAAAAGATCTCGGCTCCCATAATCTCCTCTACCTACGCCGCATGAATGGAGATTCAATGTTCAGAGAGAGGTGCTATGAGAACAGGCATACCATAGCCCACGAACAGGACATGCTCAAAATGCAAGAAAAAGCCTTAATCGAAGTTCAAAAACAGCGCATAGAACAAGAAATCTCAAGGCAGAGGGATTTTTCAATGTCGATGTAGGATCCTTAAGCTGTCAGATGAGTAAAATAAATTCTTTGACTAAAAAAATTTTCACTTTATTTTATATAAATTCAGATGATTATTAAAAATAGGAAAAGCATGAATAAAATAAAGCCATCTTTCATAAAGCCTCTTTGGATCATTCGTGCAGGATTATATCTTCTTATTCCTCCATTTATCTTTATTGAATTCTTTGTTGGAGCTATGATTTCTTTTTCTTTTAGTAGGAATGAATTTTTAGCATGGTGCGTTGGCTATATCATTTTTCTATTTGGTGTTATAATCGGGGTTTTAGGAACTTACAACGGAACAACTTTCGAAATTGGTCCTAACAGTGTTTCTCATAACCGGAATTTCCTCTGGAGCAAAAAGAAAGAAGTGCTTCTTACAAACATCAAGGAGATTGAGCTAAAATCCGGATTTCTTCAAAAACTTTTTGGATTAGGAACAATTGTTATGCATACGCAAGCAAGCACAGCAGGAAATAACCAAACAGGGCTTTCTCTTTTTGATCTAGAAAACGCTAATAAGATCTATGAATCTTTGAAAGAGAATATATCTAAAGCAACTGCAGGAACCAAGACATAACCATAGTACTTTTTCAATCCTCTTCCTTATTCGGAAGAGATGAAAAACGCAAGTAAATTTAAGTTTATTGCCTCACTCCAAGATTCACATGAACAACTTTAGTTTTTAGAGTTTTTATAGCTGGAAAATAGCGCTGAAGGCTGCCTAGAATTAAGAAAGAATACTGGTTAACAAATTGGGCGGCTTCATCAGTTGGGCAGCAAAGATTTATAGACTTGCTTTCAGAGCAAAAAGCGCCGAGCTTACTATCCCGCATTTTTTGAATAGGAGAAGGGCCCATTAAATCTGTCATTTCACTACAAACTGACTTCCAGAGAGGATCTTTTATAAGAGAAAGATAATTATGGTCATGACATCTATCCTTGATAGAATTGGTTTTTTGAATTCGATGTGTTTTTTTAAATATTGTGCGGGAAAATTCTTTGCCTAATGGAGTATTTTCTGTTGAGAAAAAACCGCCTTCACTCAAAATAAAAACTCCTCATCTCTGAACCATCTTCATGAATAAGAAAGTAAAAACATCCTTAGGTTTATAATATAAATTGCTCTCTCTTTTATAATATTTATTTAAACAATCTTTTTGAAACATCAATTAAGCATATGAGCATTCTCTTTTATGAATAATGGTCTTGATGGTACTGAAAAAACTCGATAATGCTTCATAGGTACAATCTCAAAAAGCAGATGATAGAAATATTGAATTTGCTTTTCTTCGCGTGCTATTAAGGAAAGAAAAATAGATAAGAAAGGCAAATTGTGCAAAGCAATAACTTTCCAAATAATAACCCTCCATTCTCTCTTCAGATGTTTCTTAAAAACACTTTATTTTTATGGAGGAAGGTATGAAACGAGTTAAAACCGTATTTGCGGCTATGGCAGGTACAGCTTTAGAGTTTTATGATATTACCTTATATGGCTTTTTTGCTTCTCTCTTTGCTCCTCTTTTTTTTCCTTCTACCAATCCCACAATCTCTTTAATGGCAAGTCTTGGAACTTTTGCTGCTGGATTTCTCATGCGTCCTTTAGGAGGGGTTTTCTTTGGTTACGTAGGAGATCGATATGGACGAAAGAAAGCCCTTATTATTGCCATCTTCCTCGTTACGTTACCAACGATCACAATTGGACTTGTTCCGACCTATGCAGAAATAGGAATCCTTGCCCCGCTCATCCTTATCTTATGCCGTCTTCTTCAAGGAGTCTGTGTAGGAGGAGAGTATGGAGGAGCTGCAGTTTTTATTTCAGAACAAGTTCAAGGGAAAAAAGCTGGACTTGCAGGAAGTATTTTATGTGCGACAGCTTTTCTAGGGGCAATTGTGGGGTCGGGGATAGGAGCTTTGTGTACAGCATCTTTTATGCCCCATTGGGGGTGGAGGATTCCTTTTTTAATAGGAGGAGTTTTCGGTTTAACGGTCTACTTTTTTCGTAAAGGAATTCAGGAAACAGGATCTTTCTCTCAGGTGAAAAAGAAAAAAAGAGATTCCCATTTTCCATTGAAAGAGGTTTTTCAACAAAGAAAGCTCAACTTGCTGTGCGCAACAGCAATGGGGTCATGTGTGCAAATTCCCTTTTATATGGCCTCTATTTACATGCAGATTCTTTTAATCAATGAACTAAAATTTGCTTCATCTGATGCTCTTCTCGTCAATACAGGAGTTATGGTTTTTTGGATGGGACTCCTCCCCATCGCGGGATTTTTATCAGATCGGATGGGAGCCATTAAGCTCATGTCCTATTCTGCCCTTGCAGTTATGAGTCTCGTCTATCCTCTGTTTTTCTTGCTAGAGCACTCCCTTTCTTTGGGGACAGTTTTATTCGTCCAGTTTATGATCAGTCTAGCGGGTGTTGGTTTTATGGGAGCTGCACCTGGACTTATGCCGCAGCTTTTCCCTGTGGAAGAACGTGTTAGTGGTACAGCAGTTGGCTTTAGTTTAGGACAGGCTCTCTTTAGTGGTATGACACCACTCGTAGCTACAGCCTTAGTCATCTGGACAGGAGACTTTAAAGCTCCAGCTTTTTATCTTATCTTAACAAGTTTAATCGGGTGGTCAGCTGTCAATGGAGCCGCCTATTTATTGAATGGAAAACAAAGAAGAAAACAAACATATATTGACGTCCCATATCCCACTTTAGCAACCTAGCCATATGGAGCTTTTATGAAAACCCAACCTCATCTTATATATCATCAGATTCAATCAAAGGCACTCAAGAACAATATGTTAGGAGACCCAACCACTCGAACTCTCGCTGTTTATACGCCTCCCCATTATGATAAAATGTGTCACTATCCTCTTTTAATGGCCTTAGCCCCCTATAATAATTCAAGCTTAGGATTAATTACGCTTCAGCCAGGAAAAGAAAATTTAGCACAGCGGCTTGACAGGCTTATTCTATCAGAAAAAATGTCTCCTTGCATTGTTGTCTTTCCTGATTGTTTTACCCGCTTAAAAGGAAATCAATATATCAACAGTACTGTTGTAGGAGCTTCCCAGGATTTTTTAATTGAAGAGGTCCTTCCTTTTGTAGAAGAACACTACCCAACAGGAGGTAAAGGATACAGAGGTTGCTTTGGAAAATCCTCAGGAGGATTTGGAGCCCTTACTCATGGGATGACGCGACCAGATGTCTGGTCTGCAATAGCCTGTCACTCTGGAGGAATGGGATTTCCCTGGATGGTAGGGGGATTTATTTCTTTAATTTCTATTGAGCTTCATCGTCATGGTTATGATATAGAACGTTTCATAAAGCATACGGAAAGCGCCTATAAACTCACCTATGAAGAATTCGCAACGTTAATGTTTTTATCTTTTTGTGCAGCCTATGATCCGGATCCCACTTGTTTTCTGGGTATCCGCCTTCCCTTTGACCCTTATACAGGACAGTGGATTGAAGGCGCGTGGAATAACTGGTTAGCTTGTGATCCCGCCTTTCCTTCTCGAGAAAGAATTAAAAACCTTTCCTCTCTCAAGGCTCTTTACATTGATTGCGGAAGTTATGACCAATACCACCTCCAATTTGGAGCACGCATTCTTCATAAAACTCTGACTAATCATCAGATTCCTCATTATTTTGAAGAATTCCCTGATAATCACACTGATATAGAATACCGCTATGATGTAAGCTTGCCCTTTATCATAAAGGGGATTCTTGAAAAGAAAGAATTGGAAGAAGCTTCTTGAAAGATGGGTTTTGCGAATATCGATGCAAGCAATCCAAAAAAGCCACTCAGCATTAAATAGAAAGCAGGGGCTGTAGAATCTCCTGTCCAAGTCACTAAGCTTGTCGCGATAAGAGGTGCTGTTCCCCCAAAGAGGGCTTGTCCGAGGGTATAATTAAAGGCAACCCCACTATACCGTTCTAAAGGAGAAAAAAGAGAAGGAAGAAAACCTGGTAGAGCCGAGACAAAAGCTGCTCCCAAAAAGCTCAACACAGCCTGAAAAGCAAAAATATGTATTAAAGAACGTGTTTCAGCAATAAGGTTGAAAAGCGGAAATGCAAGAACAAGGGTAAGAAAAGAAGAGAGAGCCATCAAAGTTGAAAGCCCTATTTTATCTGCATAATGGCCAAAAATTGGTAAAAGAATCACCCACGTAAAAAGAAAAAATCCATTCACAAGCATCATTGAAGCAACCGAAAGTCCAAAATCTTGAGTAAGAATAGGATTAAGATAAATGGACCCAAGGTAGAGAGGAATTAATCCATTTGCTCCCATAGCTATAACACAAAAAGCATTACCTGGCTTTTTCTTATAAACCTCTAGAAGGGGGATTGAGCCTTCTTTTATAAACTTAGCTTCTTTTTTAAAGTCTGGTGTTTCAGGGAGTCTTCTTCTTAAAAAGTAACTCCCTAAACCGATAATGCCGCCTATAATAAAGGGAATCCTCCATCCCCAGTCGGGCATTAAAGAGAGCGTTGAAAAAGATCCCACTAATGTGCCTAATAATGCCCCTCCAAAACCTGTAGCACAGAGAAAGCTTCCTATAAAACCAGGTCTATTCTGGCCAGAATGCTCTGCTACAAATATGGCCGCACCACTGTATTCCCCGCCCACGCTAAATCCTTGGACCAAACGGCATCCCATAAGGATAAGGGGAGCAAGAAGGCCGATGGTTGTATAAGTTGGAAGAAAACCGATGATTAAAGTCGGAAACGAGGCAACTAAAATGGAAGCAAGAAGGGACTTCTTTCTCCCAAAAATATCACCCAAATGACCAAAAATAAGACCTCCTAGAGGGCGCATAAGAAACCCTAAAGCAAAAGCTCCCCAACTTGCAATGAGGCTAACGATATAATGCTCACTTGGGAAAAACAGGGGAGCAAGCATGGCTGCGAAGAAACCATAAAGGGTTATATCATAGTGCTCTAAAGCATGCCCCACCATAGCCGCACCAATTGCTAGATTTTTCTTCATAAGAGCCTCTTTTATCCTTTTATTATTAAGAGAGTTTCACCCAAAATAAAGAAAAAGACAAATACTATAAGGGCGATCGATGATCTCTTTTAATAATTTCCTTTAAAAATTCCTTAAAAATGCTAATGCGCTTAAAATCAGAGAGAGCTTTAGGATAGATACAGTAAATATCTATCTTAGGCCCCATAACATGAGGCAAAACAGGCACGAGCCTTGAGGTACGAAGCAAGGGTGATTCTTGTGAAAGTGAAACGATACCAAGACCAGCTTCAGCAGCTAAGAACAATCCATAAGAAGAATTAATGCACATATAGGGTTTTATAGGTTTTGAAGATAATCTTAATAACCAATTGACCTCATCATAAGGTTTTGCAATGTCTTCCTCCTCTCCGAAGGAAAGTAAACGGTGATTCTCTAATTCCTTAATATCTTTAGGAAAACCAAAGTTAGCAAGGTAAGAAGGATGGGCATATAATTTCTGCTGCCAGGTCATTAAATAATCTTGAATTAAGTCTTCCTGGGTATGCTGGATAAAGGGCCGTAAACTGACTTCTATTTGAGTCTTATCAGGAGGGAGAAGGTGATCATCTCCTATAATTCGAAGGTTAATCTCAGGATAGCGTGTATTAAACTCTCCTAAATAATAGACAAGCCACGAATTCACGAGAGAGTTTGTTGTTTCTACCTTAAGAGTTCCTCTTATATCAGAAGGCGTTTCTCTTAAAAAATGTTGGGTTGTATCAAGTTCTTCCATAATTTTTTGAACAGTTTCATAAAGGATTTTTCCTTTTTTTGTAAGACGAAGCCCTGTGCTTTTGCGTTCAAATAATTGAAGCTTTAAACGCTCTTCTAGATGAATAATATGACGGCTTAAGGATGATTGGCTGATGTTAAGCTCTTTAGCTGCATTCGATACATTCTCGTGCTTAGCAACGTAATAAAATATCTTTAATTTATTCCAATCCATGATTTAAAGATGTTATCAGATTACAGGATAGTTTGTATAGCTTTCTCTTGAATATAAATTACGAGCGATGAAAAATCTAATTATCTAGAAATTTTCTTCGCTCTCTCCACTCGATTTTCCCAGTTTTTCTTGTAGATTTGAGCCAGAGAAGGATCATCAATAAGAAGAAGATTCTCAGTATTTTTTGAATTTGCAGCTCTCGTAAAATTGAAACTACCTGTAAAAACCCAGCGATTATCAATATTTGTTTCTCCCAACCACCATCAAGAGGTAGAAAGAAGTAAAAATTCCAATTACAGCTTACTACCTAAGAAGAGCTGAGAGAACTGTGCGCAAAAGTTGATTACAAGATGAAATCTCCATGGGAGAGAAGTTAGATAACCAACCCACTAGGATATAATATACTTCTTCTAAATTGTCTTGTCTCGGTCAGCAAACAACGTAGTGCTTTTATACTTTAATTTAATTATTGTATTTTCTATTAATAATATGCTAAGAATTTTTTTCTATTTATTTCTTATTGAGAAAGAATATCGCTATTTAATAAACTGATTTTAAAGGTAATTTTACTATGAAGTTCATAAAATTCTTTGCAGTCACTTGCATAATTATATCTGGATTAATTCCCTCTTCGTTTGGCTGTCACCGCGATGATTGTCCTCATTCTACTACAGATACTGGTATTCATTGGAATAGATCTCTTCGCTTTTCATTTCGCGATAAAGAGTTTAACCTTTTAAAAAACCATCAAACGATGTCTAGACGTGCAGAAGAAAAAGAAATACAAGAAGGTATTGATTATCTTAATATTGCTTTAGGAAATATACAGTTTGTTTATGAAGATGGTGGCTTACTTAAAACTTCCCCTCCGTTTGAAATTAGGGCATTAGATGAGGAAGGGAATAAAAATCCATTCTTTTCAAATCTTGGTGTGGAGCAGGCCACATCCAATCCATTTATAAAATCTTTAAAAGTAATGCTAGACAATAGAAAATATAAAACCGCAGAAGATCTTCTCCACTCTCTTAAGGAAATTCCTCTAGAAGAATATAATAATAAGAAAAATGAACTTATTGTCAAAAGAGAGGAACTGATTTCAAGAATCAAAGAATTAACTAATCTGAGAAAAAGACAAAGAGATGAAAAACTACAGCAGTCTCTTTATGATAATTTTATGAAAAAAATAAAAAGAAATAGAGTGAAAAGTGCAAAAAAATTATTAAAAAAAATTACTAATGCGTTTCCTCTAGAGGAAGAGATTTTACAAAATATTCACATTTATTTTCAAGAATATAAAGAATTAAAATCAAAAATTAGAGAAAGTATAAAGAAATACGTAAATAACCTCAGAAATAATGTAATGGCCAATAGACTACTCGGAGAAGCTATATGGTCAAATAAAAGCGAAGAATTAAGAAAACAACATTCTCCTGAAAGTTATATCAAATTACTTCAAAGCCTTAGCGTAGATTTTGAACAAAAGCTAAAAGAGGAAGAAGCCGTTTTAAATACAAATCATGTAAATTTTGCTTGGAGACGCTTACAAGCTCCTCCAAGAGATTTTGCTGAAGATACTCATCTGCCCTTTAATAGAGATCAAATGCTTATGGATCTTAATACAATGGAAGTGAGTCATTTTCAACATTCAGAACAGCTTCTTATGTATCACTTAAAGACTAATTTTAATGAGATTGCAGAGGAACTCAAACAATTTCTTATTAGAAAATGTATTGGACATACCAAGATACAGGGAGCTTTTTTTAATCTTTTTTCTACCCGTGATATGTGTGAGAGATGTGCAGTGTGTTTAACTATAGATCATGCACATACAAACGGCATTGCTGCTAAATTAACGAAGTTTATTCAGAACCATAACGAAGAACCTGGATTTGATCCTTTCATTGTTTATAGTGTGTCATCACGGATCCCCTATAGCACACCAATGGGAACGGAAAGAATTAATAGTCGTGAGCTTACAAAGAGTGTTGATTCATATTCAAATCATGAAAACGGAAGAGACGTTACAAGTCTTTCAAAGGCTCATATTTCTATCCAAAGCCATTTCTATTCTCATACAGAAGGAAAAGAGTATACAGAAGATGAGATTAATAAAATTAATGAGTCATATCAAGGAACTATAGAGTAGCTCAGGATAATAGATAAAACATAAAAACACCTTGTGACAAGCCAACGAGCTATTTATCAAACATGAAATGAGATTGTATATGACACAATGAAGCAAAACTTAGCCCAAAGGTACCATAACTAAAAATTTATACTCATATTTATTGCCGCAAGTTTAGGGTTGCCACAAGTTTAGGTCATGATACCTTCTGTGTGGCTCATATATCCCTTTTTTTGTTTTAAAAGCATGTAAATCTCTAGGGGATATATAAATTATTTTATGAGCTACAGTTTTAAATTCATTTTCTAAAGCATAAGAAAAACTCGCTGTGTCCATAGCATGTGTATGCCGCAGGTCAAGAAACTTAAACTGATCTTGTTCTAAAAGTGGTTTACAAATACTTAAAACAGAAAGATCTACCGGATTTGCTAGTAAATTAAGATATTTTAACTTCTTAAACTTAGAAGCATGCTCAGGGCTTGTAAGGGTATCAATAAGATAGTGCACACCTTCATTTGTTAAACGATTTGCACTCAAATTAATTCCCTCAATATCGTTTTCCTCTCTTTTAAGAATATCTTCTTCAAGGATGAGTTTAATGTTTAGGGAAGCGCTACTCGTTCGTGGAGGATCTTCAACCCCAAAACCCGAATATTCAATAAAATGAACACACCTTCCCTCTCCTGCATTAAGAAAAAGAGGAAGAGCTAAACTTAAGATTTTAATTTTCTTCATTTTATGGCTCACTTTTAAATAATATTATGATTTATAATAGATCCCTTATATAAAATATGCAAATAATATTTTTGTGCAGATTCATATAATTTGAAGTTTAAGCAATCCACAGATATATTGAAAGCTCAGAAAGTCAAAACTCTCTTTTTACAAATATCAAATTTTTAAGTTTCGGACATTGAGTGACTCTTCTTCCCAATTATCCAGAAATTCTCTTTGCCCTCTCCACTCTATTTTCCCAGTTTTCCTTATAAATTTGAGCAAGGGAAGGATCGTCAATAAGGAGAATGTTTTCAGCATTCTTTGAATTTGCAGCTCGGGTAAAATTGAAACTACCTGTAAGAACCCAGCGATTATCAAGTATCATTGATTTATTGTGCGCCAAACCCTCTGCTGGGTCAATAAACACTGGTATCCCTTCTTTAAGGAGAAAGGAAAGTTGAGAATATTTTTCTTTAAGTTGAGATTTATCAATAAGAAGCTTAACGTCAACACCTCGTTTATAAGCATCTCTAAGCGCTTCAGCGATTCGAGGGCATGTAAAAGCATAAGCAGCAACAGAAATAGAGGACTGAGA
>JAIESK010000030.1 GCA_019746105.1 Alphaproteobacteria bacterium | reverse complement strand
TCTTGCTTACGTACATCTGTTATCGACATCTTGTTCTCCTATCTTAATCTAAGTTAAACACACGTACGGGAACTATCTTCCCGGCCCTTACCTTTGCAAGGGCTTGCGGATTTCCATCTGAGAGGACTAGCACCACCTCTTCATCACTTACATGGGATGTAGGAATGATTTGTCCATGACGAAGTTTTTCCGCGTCACTGTCTTGAATCTCAAGAGCCAGGATGTCGACCAGCGCATCTTGAAGAGGCAAGACATATGCCTTTAACTCCGTGTTATGCCCTATCTGGAGAAGAGAATCTAGTAAAATCGCACTTTTTTCTTGAAAGGGCCCTGCCATCAAGCGTCTTAAGGACAAAATATAACCAACCGTTCCCAATGCAACGGCTAAATCTCGTCCCAAACTACGCACATAAGTGCCTTTACTACACGTCACCTCAAAAAGAGCTGAATCGGGCGAGGTTTGCAGCAATGTCAAAGATTCAACTTCAACTTCTCTTGGCTCTAGGACAACCTCTTTACCTTCTCTAGCTAAAGCATAAGCTCTTTTTCCATCAATCTTAAGCGCTGAGTAAGGGGGCGGCAGTTGCTGAATTTTTCCTTTAAAAAGAGGCAATACCTTTTGAATTTCCTCTTCAGTAGGTCTTTTGTCTGAGGTGGCGATCACCTCCCCTTCTCGATCATCTGTTGTGCGCGCCTCTCCCCACTTCACTTCAAAACGATACGCCTTACAGCCATTCAATACATAAGAAAGGGTTTTTGTGGCCTCACCCAAAGCAATCGGTAAAACACCCGTTGCCATCGGATCTAGCGTTCCTCCATGCCCTACTTTTTTAATCTTAAAGAGACGCCTGATTTTCGCGACGACCATAGCTGAGGACATCCCCAAAGGCTTGTCCACAACAACCCAACCATGAATCATGAATTTACCTCAACAAGCTAATTGCTTGAGAAATACGACGACATCCTTCAAGAAGAAGCTTTGTATCCGTCGCATAAGAAATTCGAAAGTAAGGAGACAAACCAAAAGAAATCCCTGGCACAACAGCCACTCCAACTGAGTCCAAAAGGTAAGTCGCTACATCCGTATCACTTGAGATGATAGTTCCCGCAGGTGTCTTCTTTCCCATTAACTCAACGCAAGAGGGGTAAAGGTAAAAAGCCCCGTGAGGCATAAAACAATGAAGCCCTGGCGTTTGACTTAAAATCTCATGGGCTGCATCGCGCCTTTCAGTATAAATCTTTGACCACCCTTTTATAAAATCCTGGGGCCCTTTAAGGGCAGCCACAGCAGCGGCTTGAGAGATAGTACATGCATTGGATGTGGATTGAGATTGTAAAGTGGCCATCACATCGATAAGTTCCACAGGACCTGCTCCATACCCAATCCGCCATCCTGTCATAGCATAGGTTTTTGACACCCCATTAACAGTCAAAATACGGTCTTTCAGGTCAGGAGCAACTTGAGCAAGGGTGGCAAATTTTAATCCATCAAAAATCAACCGTTCATAAATATCATCACTTATAACGTTTAAATGAGGCACATCTCGGATAATTTCCGCAAGAGCTTCAAGTTCCTTTCGGCTATACGCCATACCCGACGGATTATTAGGTGAATTTAAGACGAGCCATTTGGATTTCGGCGTAATAGCCTCGATCAAAAGATCAGGCGTTAATTTTAACTCTCCTTCAGGCAAACACCTGACAATAACAGGCACTCCTTCTGCAATTTCAACCATATCGGGATAAGAGACCCAGTAGGGGGCGGGGATAATGACCTCATCGCCTGGATTGAGGGATGCAAGAAAGGCATTAAAAATGACTTGCTTCGCCCCCGCACCAACAATGATTTGATTTAAATCATAGTCTAGATCATCTTCCTTTTTAAACTTTTCTACAATCGCTTGACGTAAGGCCATCGTACCTTCAACGGCGGTATACCTTGTTTTTCCTTCAGAAAGAGCTATTGTGGCCGCAAGCTTAATATGATCAGGCGTATCAAAGTCCGGCTCTCCTGCTCCAAGGCTAATGATATCCTGTCCTTGAGCCTTCAGTTCAGCAGCTCGAGCTGATACAGCGAGGGTAGGGGATGGTTTTATGCGCGACATACGTTGACTAACAAACACGGATGAACCCTCTTTCTTGCATTTAAACTACTATTCTTTATAATAAGGTAAATTGGAAAAAAAGCAACTTTTGTGGACATTTTATGACACCCCAGCTCCAGCTCAACTTTATGCAAAAGGATTTGTTTTTAAAAACCTATCCAACCCTGACTTACGGAGAAGATCAAACGTGGCTTGCTGTTAAAACACTTGACGGCAAAGTCTGCGCTTTGACTTTAAAATCCGTCCCCTCTCCCCAAATTATTTTGAAGCGTTTTCAAAAACATACCCTGATTAAAAAGCCTCTTGAACTGGGCACTACCCTTTCCTGTCTTCTTGTAGGAACGCCGCTACAACAAGAGGTCTGGACAGCTCTTTTAGACGTCCCAAAGGGGCAAACCTGGAGTTATCAACAATTGGCCATCCATCTTGGACGCCCTAAAGCTGTACGAGCTGTAGCCAATGCTGTGGGCGCGAATCCTATTTCTCCTCTTATCCCTTGTCATCGAATCTTGCGCAGTAACAATCAATTGGGTGGTTATTTTTGGGGTCTTGATGAAAAAATACGTCTTCTTCAGGAAGAGGGTTCCCTTCCACGCCATTTAGCGTTATAGAAAGACGACTTTTAAACTTGGAGTATTATCAATGGAACGTACATTATCTATCTTAAAACCTGACGTAACACGTCGTAATTTAACGGGCGCTGTGAATGAGAAAATTGAAAAAAGTGGTCTTCGTATTATTGCTCAAAGACGTCTTCATCTTAGCCTTGAGGAAGCACAAAGGTTCTATGCTGTTCACAGAGAGCGCTCTTTTTTCAACGATCTTTGTGCCTTTATGACGACAGGACCTATTGTGGCTCAAGTTCTTGAGGGAGAAAATGCCGTTGAGCACTACCGCAACGTCATGGGCGCTACCAATCCTGCCAATGCAGATGAAGGCACCATCCGTCGTGAGTTTGCAGAATCCATCGAAGCCAATTCTGTACATGGATCGGACAGCCAAGAAAACGCAGCCATTGAAATTGCCTTTTTCTTCAGCGAGCTGGATATCGTCGGGTAAGGGTTTTACTTTTATTAGATTGATGCCCCATGATTAAGCTAAGGGGCGTCAATTTAAATATTTAAGAAACTTAAAGTTCACTATTTTAGCTTTCTCTTTTTTTATTGTTTAAACTAAAACTCTGCATAAGAGAACGGATTTAAATAGAGAACAAAAAAATTACTTGCATTTTTCATTACGTTTGCTAAATAAAATGTTACAGGATGTAATTTTTTATAAACGTTATGATAGTTCAGTTTTCTCGTTTACTCTTCTGTTTGGGATTTTTTTTCTCCTCTCCTATGTCTGCACTCTGGGGCAAAAACCATGTTCATGATCCCTCTTATATTTTTGAACCTCATCCTAGTGGATCTTATGCGGTAAACCCCCGTCGAGCAACCAACGCTGCTTTTCTTCATTTAGATGAAGTGAAAGGGCGATTAAAAAATGGAACACCACTCAAAGCAGCTATCATCGATTCCAGTTTTAACCCAAACTACACAAAACTTCTTGCTGACGAAGGCGTTATTCATCCCGATGCTCTTCAGCCAGGGAATCCTTATTGTCTTGCTCCAAATGAAAATTTCAACGAGAGCACGATCTATAATGATAGAAACAATGAACTTATTTTGCAAAAATGGTTTTCTGGTTCGCAAAAAGAACGAAATCGAATTCAAAGACAAATCGATCAGCTCCAACCACTCTTAGATGCTGAAAACAAAAAAAATGAAATTTTAAGGGTAAGAAAATGTTGGTACGACCTTTTTACAATAAAAGATGCTGGCACCCATGGCTCAGGAGTTATGGAAGCTCTCCATTTCGTTGCCCCTAAAGTTCAGCTTCTTCCTATCGATACACTGGTCTTTGACAACGATCTATATTTAAACGCATCACAAAAACTAACAAAAGCCATTCGTGCGGCCATTGCTCATCAAGTAAACGTAATTAATATGAGTTTCAGCTTATCAAGTTTAAACCAGGAAGGTATGGAAGCCATTGCCGACGCTGTGAGACAAGGAATTGCTATTTTTATAGCTGCAGGCAATGATAGTAGCCAAGGTTTTATTCATCGTATTCATGATATGTGGGATAAGGTGAAAGGAATGTTCGTTAAATCAAATGAACAAAAATTATTTGAAAGGGTACAGGGGAAAGGAATTCTTTTCGCTGGTGCACTCGGATATCATAGGAATGGAGAAGAAGAGGTTGCAAGTTTTTCTCAACTGCCTGATGCCAGCACGAAGCGTCGTTTTTTGCTTGCTCCCGGTGTGGACATACCTGTTCACGCCAAGTGTGATTCAAGTAAGCTTGTTAATGGAACTTCATTTTCATCCCCTATAATTGCAGGGGGGTATCTTCTTTTACTGCAGCACGCTTTAGATAATGGATATCCTTATGGCTCATCAGAGTTTCTCTTAGATATTTTGCAAGATTCTGGTAAAAAGGTCATCTACGAGAGGTGGTGGCCTTTTAGCGACGAAGAATACAAATCAATTGATTTATATGCAGCCCAAAAGTTATTAGATCGAAAATTTAAACATGTTGTTAGTAAACCTGTACCTCAGAAACCTGTTGTTAGCAAATCTGTACTTCAGAAACCTGCTGTTAGTAAACCCGTACTTAAGCCTGCTGTCAGGAAGGGTACTCCTAAAAAGCCTTTTGTACGAAAGACTTTTTCTAAAAAACCTGTTGTTAATAAACCTGTTAAGTCTGCTGTCAGGAAGGGTACTCCTAAAAAGCTTGTTGTACGAAAGACTTTTTCTAAAAAACCTGTTGTTAGTAAACCTGTACTTAAGCCTGCTGTCAGGAAGGGTACTCCTAAAAAGCCTGTTGTACGAAAGACTGTATCAAAGAAACCTACTGTAAGAAAGTTTTCTCTTAAAAAATCTTCGAAATCAAGGCATTTCAGAAGAGGACAAGTTTAGAGTTATTTTAGATTGATAATTTTTCTGCTATACTAAGAAAAAAGGGAGGATTATTCATGATACTTAACAGCTCAGCTTTCGGTCCTAATGAGACGATACCCGTTCAATATACAGGTGAAGGGAAAAACATAAACCCACCGCTTAGGTGGCAAGATATTCCAGAAGGAACTCGCTCTCTTGCACTTATTTGTGACGATCCCGATGCCCCTCATAAAACGTGGGATCACTGGGTTATTTATAACATTCCCCCCTCTATTGCCACCATTGCGGAAGATTTAAAGAATCTCCCCTCTGAGGTGCGCACAGGCATCAATAGTTGGGGTAATGCTGGCTATGGCGGCCCTATGCCACCTGTTGGCCATGGCCCTCACCGCTATTTCTTTACCCTTTATGCTTTAGATACAGTTATTCAATTACCCGATAATGCTACGAAGGAAGACCTTTTACGAGAAATGAAAAACCATGAACTAGCAAGAGCCATTCTCATGGGTATTTATGAGCGGAGATAGCTTATACGCTAACTTTAAGAACAACCTGTCGTACCGCCACAAGTGTCGCACTTCAAGCAGGTCCCATTACGCACAAGGGTAAAGTTACCACACTCACCACAAGCGTCTCCTGCATATCCTTTCAAGCGCGCCTGAAAGCGGCGGTCTTCAACTTCTGAAATTGTTGTGCCAGACCCCATAACCGGCTTTGTGGCTTCCGTCCCTGTGGCTGCTTCATGCAGAAGATAAGAGTCTTGATCCTTATTAGCAGGAGACATGACAAAAACATTATTCCGCACATACCCATTGCTCATAAGACTGTTGACGATCTCACTTACCTTTTTGCTTTTGTTTGCAACACTGCCCGTTTCCGCATCAACGCGACCTATGGTGTCCGGGCGCAAATCAACAGGCTCTGCATGGGCCAAGTCGGTCCGGCCAAGATAGGAAATAGCAACTTCACGGAAAATATAATCCAAGATAGACGTCGCCATCTTAATCGTATCGTTTCCGACAACCGGTCCTGAAGGCTCAAAGCGCGTAAAGACAAAGGCATCCACGAATTCTTCCAAAGGCACGCCATACTGCAACCCAATGGAAATTGCCATAGCAAAGTTATGCATCAAACTGCGGAAGGACGCACCTTCTTTGTGCATATCGATAAAGATCTCGCCCAAGTGGCCATCATCATATTCGCCTGTACGCAAGTAAACCTTGTGTCCCCCAATGGAAGCCTTTTGAGTATATCCCTTGCGACGATTGGGAAGTTTTTGCCGCTGAGCCCGATGAAGGAAACGCTCCACCACCTTCTCAACAACTCTCTCTGAAACAACTTTGGCTTTCTCAGGAGCGGACATGTCAAAAATCTCTTCCATAACTTCATCACCCAAGAGAGATGAACTCAACGGTTGGGATAGTTTTGACCCATCCCGATATAAGGCATTGGCCTTAAGCCCCAATTTCCAAGATAGAAGATAAGCATCCTTGCATTCTTCAATAGTAGCAGAATTAGGCATGTTAATGGTTTTTGATATAGCCCCTGAGATAAAAGGTTGAACAGACGCCATCATCCGAATGTGGTTTTCAGCAGAAAGGTAACGTTTTCCAATACGACCACAAGGGCTTGCACAATCAAAGACGGGTAAATGTTCTTCTCTGAGATGAGGCGCGCCCTCTACAGTCATGGTGCCACAACAATAAGCATTAGCAGCATCAATCTCTTCCGCCTTAAACCCTAAATGAACCAGAAGGTCAAAACGCACATCATTGAGTTGAGCGTCAGTGAGTTTCAATGTTTTTCTGCAAAATTCATCGCCCAAGGTCCACCGATTAAAGACAAATTTAATGTCAAAAGCGGCTTTCAAATTTTCCTTCAAGAGATCGATTTCCCGATCTGTAAATCCTTTGGCATGTAGGGCTTTAAAGTTAACTCCTGGCGCCCCTTCAAGGGTTCCATGGCCTACTGCATACTGAATAATGTCATTAATCTGCGTCTTTGAGTATCCCAAAACCTCAAGAGCTTGAGGCACAAGACGGTTTATAATTTTGAAATAACCACCTCCCGCAAGCTTTTTAAATTTAACCAAGGCAAAGTCCGGTTCAATTCCCGTTGTATCACAATCCATGACAAGCCCAATAGTGCCTGTAGGAGCAATACAGGTGGTTTGCGCATTTCGATAACCATGTTTTTTACCAAGCTCCAACACTCGATCCCAAGCATGACGCGACGCCTTTAAGAGTGCAGGACACGGACAATCTTTTTCTTCTAAGGGAACGGGAGCAATCTCAAGACCCTCATAACCTCCATGCTCTCCATAGGCGGCACGACGGTGGTTACGCATCACCCGTAACATCTCTTTTTCATTTAATTTATAGTGCTTGAAAGCCCCAAGCTCTCCCGCAATTTCTGCAGAGGTAGCATAGGATACACCGGTCATCAACGCCGCAATGGCACCTGCAACGGCTCGCCCTTCGGGGCTCCCATAAGGAATGCCGGAGGCCATTAAAAGGCCACCGATATTGGCATAACCAAGACCCAGTGTCCTAAACTCATAGGAAAGGACAGCAATTTCTTTGGAAGGGAATTGAGCCATCATCACGGAAATTTCAAGAGCCAATGTCCACAAGCGTACCGCGTGCTCAAAAGCTTTGATATCAAAGTGAAGATCACCTGCTTTAGCGGATTTCCCTTGATGATTCATAAAACCTACAAGGTTAAGAGACGCAAGATTACATGCCGTATCGTCCAGGAACATATACTCAGAGCAAGGATTGGAAGCTCGGATTCGTCCTGATTCCGAACAGGTGTGCCATTCATTAATAGTCGTATCATATTGAAGCCCGGGATCAGCGGAGGCCCACGCGGCATGGCCAATTTCATCCCATAAATCACGAGAATGAAGTGTTTTTTGAACACTTCCGTCCGTTCTCGATAAAAGATCCCAGTCTTTGCCTTCAACAACCGCATGGAGGAATTTGTTCGTCACTCGCACGGAATTATTGGAATTTTGGCCTGATACCGTCCGATAGGCTTCCGAATCCCAATCCGTATTATATTCAGGGAAATCCACATGGGTATAGCCTTGACGAGCAAACTGTATAATGCGTTGGCAATAATTTTCAGGGATTTGCATAGCGCGGGCATTTTTTATGGCTTGGAAAAGAGAAGGATTTTCTCGTGGATTAAACCGTTCATCTCCTTGACCTTCTTGACATGCAGCAAGAATGGCAGAGAGGTATTTTTTAGCAATTTTTGAGCCCACGACCAGATCAAGAACCTTTTGTTCTTCTAAAACTTTCCAATTTACAAACTCTTCAATATCTGGGTGATCCACATCCACCACAACCATTTTAGCGGCCCGTCGTGTTGTACCACCTGATTTAATGGCTCCCGCTGCTCTATCTCCAATTTTTAAAAAGCTCATCATCCCCGAGGAGATGCCACCTCCAGAGAGGGGCTCGCCTGAACCTCTTAGAGTGGAGAAATTAGAACCCGTTCCTGACCCATACTTGAACAGGCGCGCTTCCCGCACCCACAAATCCATAATCCCCCCTTCATTCACCAAATCATCACCAATGCTTTGAATAAAGCAGGCGTGAGGTTGGGGATGTTCATAAGAAGAAGTGGACGTTGTTAATTTACCCGTTTTATAATCAACATAGAAATGACCTTGGGCTGGGCCATTGATTCCATAGGCCCAAAAAAGACCTGTATTAAACCATTGAGGAGAATTTGGCGCACACAGCTGAGAACAAAGCATATAACGCATTTCATCATAATAAGCCTTAGCATCCGCTTCACTGTCAAAATAACCACCCTTATAGCCCCAATAGGTCCAACAACCAGCAAGACGGTCAAAAACTTGAGTTGCAGTCATTTCGCTACCATAGCGCTCTTTTTCAGGAAGCTTAGAGAGAGCGGCTGTATCCGCTTCTTTGCGCCAAAGCCAAGAGGGAATACCTTCCTCTTTTACCGCTTTTAATGCGTGAGGAACACCGGCTTTACGGAAATACTTCTGGGCTAAAACGTCACCTGCCACCTGAGACCAAGAAGCGGGAAGCTCAATTCCTTCAAGACGAAAAACGATTGATCCATCCGGGTTGCGAATTTCACTATCGGCTTTCCTAAAATCAAAGGAGCTATAAGGATCGGTGCCTTCAGTGGTAAAGTGACGCGTAATTTTCATGAAAGACCCCTCTTCTCACGTAGGTATTAAATAGTATAACGATTTTTGGGTGCTAATGCTAAGCCTTTATAACTATAAAAAATTCCCCTCCCAGGTCAATTTTATTTTTTGCTTAAATCTGAACTTTTACACTTGACATCACTTAACCCCTTGAGAGTGGACAAAACCTTTTAAAAATGTCATAGTGTGCATCGAAAATGGAGCTAATTACTTATGTTATGGATAAAGCTGTTAACCTGGTTTAAAGGTGAGCTTGTTGGTGAAGATTCTTTTGGGAATCGTTATTACCGAGAAAAAGGGCCTGAAAGCCTTCACGAGCGCCGCTGGGTTATCTATAAAGGCCTGGCTGAAGCCTCGAAAGTCCCTGCTGCATGGCATGGTTGGCTTCACCATATGCTAAAAACACCTGCCCCTATTAGCACTGAAGAAAGGTGGTCTTGGGAAAAAAAACATCTTCCCAACCTTTCAGGAACTCCCTATGCTTACCGGCCTAAAGGACACTTTTTTTCTAGAGGGAAACGAAAATCTGCCACAGGCGATTATCAAGCGTGGTGCCCTCAGGAGGTAAAAAAATGAAAACGAACGTACTCGAAGTTACGATGGGCGCTGTTATCCTGGTTGTTTTTGCCTTTTGTATTATTTTTGCTTATTCAATCAGCCAGTGGCAGCCTTCTAAGGGGTATGAAGTGATTGCAAAGTTTGATCGTATAGATGGGATCGTACGTGGTAGCGATGTACGCTTAAGTGGTGTTAAAGTAGGCACTATTAAGGATTTGCATCTAGATCCTAAAACTTATCTTGCGGTTGTTCATTTAACCTTGGAACCCCATGTGAATCTTCCTACCGATAGTGCAGCTGAAATTGTCAGCGATGGCCTTTTAGGGGGGAAATATCTCGCTCTTGTTCCTGGTGGAGAGGATGCTAATATCGTTCCAGGAGGTGAGATCATTCATACTCAATCAGCAGTGAGCCTTGAGTCTCTTATTGGGAAATTTATTTTTAATGCTCAAGAGAAGAAGGAAGAGGCCGTCCAGTGATCAGGGGTCTGATAGTTTTTTCCTTCCTTCTCCTTCAAAGCCTTAGCCTCCCCCTTTATGGACAAACCATGGATGCTCTTTTAGATGAACTTGCAGGGTCAGATGCCGACCAAAAGGAAAGTGAGCTGCAAGATCATAAAAAAGATGACACTACCCCCGCTCCTTTGTCCTCAACTGATATTATAGGCCCTCCTGAAGAAGATGCCTTTGCCCAAGAAAAAAATATCATCACCAATGGAGTAACCCTCCAAGGCCTCGATAAACAAACGGGACGCGTGTTTATTATTGATGCTCCTGTCGGCAAATTAATTGAATTTGGTACCTTAAAAATCGTTGTAAAGCACTGTGAAAAGGCCCCTCTTGATGACCGCCAAGAATCCATGGCCTTTGTAGTCATTTCTGAAGAAAAGCCTGTTGGTACGTTACAGAATCTTTTTTCAGGATGGATGTTTGCCACCTCCCCTGCCCTTTCTGCCATGGACCACCCCACCTATGATGTGTGGGTCAAAGAATGTAAGGCGCTTCCAAAGATTTAATAGAAAAAGACTCTTGGAATCAGGTTACACGTAATCTTCTTTATATAAAAAGTTTATGCCGCTTCTTCCTGAAGGCGGGAGGCAAGCCATTTTTCGAGCCAATGGATGTCATAGTCTCCACTTACCACGTCGACGGCTTCCGCTAAGTCACAATGGAGCGGGAGCAAGGTATTCACTCCTGTAATAACATATTCATGAAGAGCTCTGCGAGCACGCTGGATGCATTCTTCCCGGGTATCCCCATGGACAACAAGTTTGGCAATCAAACTGTCATAGTAAGGGGGAATTTGATAACCCTGGTACACATGACTATCCACACGAACGCCATAGCCGCCCGGCGTGAGGTAATCGTTAATTTTTCCAGGAGATGGGATAAAAGTGTTTGAATCTTCCGCATTAATGCGGCACTCAATGGCATGACCTTTAAAAGTGATATCTTCTTGGCGGAAACTCAAAGGAAGGCCAGCAGCCACACGAATTTGCTCTCGAACTAAATCAATACCTGTGATCATTTCCGTAATAGGATGCTCTACTTGAAGACGGGTATTCATCTCCATGAAATAAAATTCACCATCTTCATACAAAAATTCAATAGTCCCTACACCACGGTAACCCAATTTTTTAATAGCTTTTGTGACTACTTTCCCTAGTTTTTCACGCAGCTCCGAAGAAATGGCAGGAGATGGCGCTTCTTCCCATACCTTTTGGTGACGACGTTGGAGTGAACAATCTCTCTCTCCTAAATGAGCCACATTTCCATGACTATCCGCAATTAACTGCATTTCAATGTGACGAGGATGACTTAAGTATTTCTCCATGTAAACTTCATCATTACCAAAACAAGCCTTTGCTTCAGCGCGCGCCAGGCGGAAAGATTGCTCAATTTCCGCTGCATTTTGGGCAACTTTCATTCCCTTACCGCCTCCGCCAGAGGCCG
>JAIESK010000021.1 GCA_019746105.1 Alphaproteobacteria bacterium | reverse complement strand
CACTAAACCATCTCATCCCGTAGCCTTACAGGCTGCGGGATTTTTATTATCTTCAGACCTTCTTTTCCTTGACACCTCTTGTTCAATAAGGAATCATAAATTATAAGCTAACAAAATAGAGATAACAGAGGCACAAATAGGGGATTTCGATGATTAAAAGTATTCTTGTAACGCTCGACGACTCTGAATCCAGTGTCTCCGCAAAAAAGCTGGGCGTTGCTCTTGCCAAAGAACACAAAGCCAGTGTTACAGGAATTGGCGTTTTAGATCAGCCTTGGATCGCAGCTCCTGAAGCAATTCCTTTAGGCGGAGCGGCTTTTAAGGTTGAGCTGGATGAGAAACTCCTTCAAGATGCACGGCGGCGCGTGCACAAACTTGAAAAAGAATTTACAGCTTTTTGTAAAGAAGAAAAAGTTGAAAGCAACATCATTGACGCCACTGGCGTGCCTTCTTATGAAATCGAATATTTTGCAACAGAGCATGATCTTCTGGTCATTGGCAAAGATGCCAATTTTCATTTTACAAGCACCGAAGAAACCGGCATTTCTGTAAAACAGATTATTCGGGCTAATCCGCGTCCCGTCATTGTCACAAGTCCCACACTTCCTTATGAAAAGAGCTCGAGTATTCTTGTTGCTTTTGACGGAACTTTTGCCTCCTCTCGCGCTCTCCATATGGCTATATTGGTGGGAATTTTAAAAGGAAAAGAAGTTCACATCGCCCACGTTAATCCTGATGAAAAAGAAGCTAAGGATATAGTAGAAGTTGCAGTTAAACTTTGTGCCCTCCATGGCATCAAAGCCAAGGGTCATCCCCTCATAAGTTCAGAAAAGCCTGCAAATGCTCTCTTAAAACTTTCGGAAGAGATCGAGCCTTCTCTTATCGTCATGGGTGCCTTTGGACATGCGGGAATTAGCTATCTCTTCATGGGCTCTTGCGCAAAAATTCTTTTGAGGACAACGAACATCCCCTTATTCATTTACCATTAGTCTATAAGGGCACAAAAGCCGCTTCCATCAGGTGATAGCGTGGATGTTTCATGGCCCATAATTTTAACTTCTCAAAACGAGAGTCAAGGTGACGCGTCCGCCAAAGGGTCATATGAGGAACGTATTTTTCATCTATCTTCCACCTTTTTTCTGAAAGCTCAGCAACCTTGCCCGAAAGCCATCTATGCATTTCATGTAAAGTACGGCTCTTAGCCACCGAAGGGGTAAACGCAATAATATGGCCAAAAAGAAACTGGACTGCGTCAACTTCATAAAGCGGCTTTATCCTTGAAACTTCTTTTTGCATTTCGCGGACTATGGCATCTCCAAACGAGGTCAGTTCTTCCTCAGGAATCATTTTGTCAATAAAACCAAGGGTACAATGAAATTTTCGATTCTGCGGTTTATAACCGCTCTCTATAAGCAAATTGTTAAGAGCAATTTGGTCATTTTTAGAAACATTAATTTTGAGGGCCATCGAGCGCATATTTATTTTTACCCCCATAAATGGCGTCCCCTACGGGATTCGAACCCGTGTTGCCGCCGTGAGAGGGCGGTGTCCTAGGCCTCTAGACGAAGGGGACATAATTTGCCTTGTACCTGAAGTCACTCCTTGAATCAAGAATTTATTAACTATTTTCTGTTATCCCTAATTCATAAACCACTTAATAAGGAGAAAGAAGATCATGAAAAACTTAGCTTTAACAGCCACAATTCTCAGTCTGAGTTTACCTCTGCATGCAGAAACTCTCTCCTCTTGCCATAATTCTTGTTATTCTGCCAAAGCTAGCTGTAATGCTCAAAAAGCTCACACTTTTAATTCTTGCGATCATAATTTATTTACCTGCAAGGCGAGTTGTAACAGTGGCAAATCTCAGGAAACCTATGGACTAAGTCCCCTTGAAATTTCTTTCCAACCTATTATAGATCTCGAGAAGAACTGAACTCAAGACGGGTTAAACCATAGGTAGCCCCAATGATAATAAAACTTCCTACTATACTCCACCACGTGGGAGTTTCTTGGAAAATAAGATAACCCACAGGAATCGCAAAACAAAGGCGTGTATACTCAAAAGGCGCCAAGAAAGATGGATTGGCATATTTCAATGCTGATACAGAACAAAACTGAGAAAAAACCCCCATAGCCCCAATTCCCATTAAAGTGATAATATCAGGTAGAGCCGGTGTCTTCCAAACGCTTAATACTACAAGCCCTGCGACAAGAGTTGTTACCGTATTAGTATAAAACATGATGGTTAAGGTTTTTTCCGTTCGCGAGAGGACCTTAGTACACACCATAGTAAGAGCTGCAAAAAGGTTTGCGAACAGTTCAACCCACACTCCAAAGCTAATACCCATCTCATGGGGACGCACCATCACAAGAACGCCAAAATATCCCACTAGGATTAAAATCCATTTTGGTAGCGATACATTGTCCTTTAAAAGGATATAGGAAATAACTGTTGTAAAAAGAGGCCCCGTCATTCCAATGGAAGTGGCCAACGCAAGGGGTAAATGGCGGTAGGCATAGTAAGTACAGCCCATAGCCGCTACAACACCTATAACCCGTAAAAAATGCAAAAATGGTCGGGTTGTCGCAAAGCTTTTAATCCCTGATTGCAGAATAAAAGGACTGAAGAAAACAAGACCAAAGAAATAGCGCATAAAAAGCACCATAATGCTGTCCACTTCCGGAGAAAGGGACTTTGCAAAAGCCATGGCAGTGCTGAAGCTAAAAGCCCAAAGCAACATAAAGCCAGCTCCAATAAGCTTTGGAGGCACATTTGTTGATAGTGCTGTTAAACGCTCTTCAATCATGAAAATTTCCTTCCTATTTTGAGTATATAGGAAGGGTTTTAGAAAATCTCAATAAGTTGAGAGAAAATAGAAAAGATCATCGCGGCGCGTAAAGGCCCAGGACAGCTCCCGTTGGATCTATAAAAACACTATAGAACCCCTCATTGCCTCCCAAATCGGTGATGGGAACAATGATCTTAGCGCCTAGTTTTTCTGCTTTTGCTGTATATTCGTGGATGTCAGAGACATTCACAAAGGGAATCCATTGAGAAATATCTTTGTTTTCCCCTTGCGCAATTCCAGCACAAGGTCCCTCACCTGCATCAATTTCGATATAGGGCATTCCTCCATCAACTTTTTTTTGCTGCTCTGTCATCGTCCAATGGAAAAGATGACCATAAAATTCCTTCGCTTTTTTAGAATCTGACGCCCCCATCTGCATCCAGCCAAATGTATTTTTCATTGCTTTCTCCTTTTTTATTTACGCAGAAGCTATCGCTTCTTCCTCCTCGGACTCTTTAAAGGCTTTCATCCGACCACAAATCTTATCCATAAGAATAGCCAACGCTCCATTACAAAGTACGTTCGTCGTTGTAATGAATGGATCCATCAAAATATAAAGAGTGGTCAAAAGCCCTGCCATTGTAGGTGAGAAGCCAAAATGCTCAACAAGAATCGGGCATAAGACAACCACTTCACCGCCTGGAACAGAAGGCACACCGAACTTAGCCACCATGTAAAATAGGGTAAAGAAAAGGAAAGTACTATAATCCATGGCCGGGATTCCATTTGTCGCCAACACCACCGCTAAAAGAATAGGAATCGCTACCGAATCTCCCACATGGTGAATATTGGTGGTCGCAGGAATCATTATTTGAGCGACTGCCTTGTTTTTCGTATTATCTTCAGCCGCTTCAAGAGTGAGAGGGAGTGTTGCCATACTGGACATAGTGGAAAGAGCAACAAGACCAGAAGGGAAAACATTTCCCAGGGAATTTTTTATATCCCTGAAATTTCCCATATTTGCCTTGATGTAAAACGCCATCGTTGAGAGAAATTGAACCGCAACAATAAGCCCGATCATAGGGCCGTATCCTGCAAACATCTCTCCAAGGGACTCATCATGTTGAATCTTAAATAAAAACCCAATAACGTAAAGAGGCACCATCGGAATAAATATATTTGTGAGGCCTGCCTGCACAAGATCCCTTAAATAATTTCCCCATGAAGCTAACCTTTCGCTTCCAAAAAAAGCTCCATAAAGGCCAAAAACCACACCAATAAGAAGAGCTGTGTCCGTTCCCATCACATGGGGATAAGGAATTGAGAAATAGGGCTGAAGTTCAGGAAGGTTTGAGGCTACTTTTTCAACAGCATTGGAGGCGTGGTAGCCAAGAAGTGGCAAGAAAAAGTCTCCCGCGATAAACCCTAATTGAACGAAGAGAAAGTTAGAGCAGACAACCACAGCCAAAATCATCAAAATTAAAAGAGGCGCTTTTTGCTGAAAACCAGCAAGACAAGCAAAGATCAAGGAAAAGACAATAAGCGGCATGGTAAACACAAGGGTGTCCTTCATGAGCATACTGACTGTAAAAAAGGCTCGCTGAACCCATTCAGGCATCCATTCGCCAAAAAAGATAATTAACGTAATCGCAACGGCAAGCTTAATAATAAGACCAAACTCTTTCATGATAAACTATTCTCTTTCTCTTAAAAATTTATACCACGTTACTTAAATTCTCCCCTCAAGGGAAGAGAGATAATCTTTATTTTTGTTCTTGGAATTGACTTCTTCCTATAAAGTAGCTTATACAGCAACCAATATATATTAATTAGGAGATAGGAACGTGAAACGTACTTTTCAACCCAGTAATCTTATTCGTAAGCGTCGTCATGGTTTTCGGGCCCGTATGGCCACTGTTGGAGGTCGAAAGGTTATTGCCCGTCGTCGTGCAAAAGGAAGGGCGCGTTTGAGCGCCTAACCGTCCCTTGGAGCGGCTTAAAAAGCGATCAGACTACCTTATCGTTACAAAAGCAGGCCAACGTTTTGTTACGCCTGCTTTTATTCTTCAAGTATATGACAGAGCCCCTGAGAACCCAGCTCGTGTGGGATTTACTGCTAGCCGTAAGGTTGGCGGTGCTGTTGAACGGAACCGGGCCAAAAGACGCCTTCGGGCTTTAGCACGCCAATTTTTAACTCCTCTTGCTTACCAGGGGGCTGATTATGTCCTTATTGCCCGCAAGGAGGCCTTAACAAGGACTTATGCCCTTATGGCAGAAGATCTTCAAAAAGTGCTTACAACAATCAAAAGGAGGTATTAAATATGAGTCGTTTCCTTCTTAAACTGCCCATTTATTTTTATCGCCTCCTTATTTCCCCTTGGCTTCGCCCCAAATGCCGTTTTTTACCCACCTGCTCTGAATATGCCCTTGACGCCATTGACCTTTATGGTCCTTATAGAGGATGTATTTTAGCCTTCAAAAGGCTTATTCGCTGTCACCCTTGGGGGGGACATGGGTTTGACCCCATAGAGAAGATAAAAGTAGAAGAGGACAAATGAACAATCAACAGAACCTTATTATCGCCGTTGTTTCTTCCATAATCATTCTATTTGGATTCCATTATTTTTTTCCTTCTACAACACAGCCGCCCGTTCAAACACAAGCTTCATCCCAACAACAGATGGGAGTGCCTGCTCAACAATTAGCTACAGCAGCTCCTCTTCTCACTCGTGAAGAAGCCTTAACAAGCCAGCCCCAACGCATTCAAATTCGGTCAGGAACCTTGAGGGGATCTATTAATCTGCAAGGGGCAACTCTTGATGACCTCGTGCTGACCAAATATCGTGAAACCGTAAACCCTAACAGCCCTGAAATTGTTCTCCTATCGCCTGAAAATACGCCAAACGCCTATTTTGCACGTTTTGGATGGGCGAGTTCCCAAGGATCACTCCCCAATGAGAAAACCTTATGGCAAGCCCATGGAACAACTCTTTCTCCACAATCGCCTGTAACCTTAAGCTGGGATAATGGACAAGGTCTTTCTTTCTCTCAAGTTTTTTCTCTTGATGAAAACTATATGTTTACTATTACTCAACGCGTTAAAAATACGAGCGGAATTCCCCTTTCCTTAAATCCCCAAGGATACCTTGCCAAGCGCGGTGAGCCTAAATCCTCGGGCTTTTTCATCCTTCATCTCGGCCCCGTTGGGGTCTTTGATGGAAAACTTAATGATCCCAGTTATGAAGACCTTGCTAAAACCAATCTTATTCAAAACCCTAAAAGCACGGGTTGGTTTGGACTGACAGACAAATACTGGCTTACCGCTTTTGTCCCTGATCCAAAAGCCCCCATCATTTCCTCCTATGGACAAACAGGAACAGGAGAAAACACTCTGATTACGGCACAATACCAAAGAGATCCTTTTGTCTTGGCTCCTGGACAGAGCCTTGAAAGTACGGATTACTTTTTTGCAGGCGCTAAAATATTGAACCTCCTCGATGGTTATGAAGAAACCATTGGCATTAACCACTTTGACCTCGCCGTAGATTTTGGATGGTTTTATTTCCTAACCAAACCTATTTTCTATGCCCTTGAATTTTTAAAGGGGATCCTTGGAAATTTTGGCCTTGCTATCTTGGCCCTCACAGTTCTTATCAAGCTTCTTTTCTTCCCACTCGCTAATAAATCCTACAGCTCCATGGGAAAAATGAAAATGTTGCAACCGGAAATTGAAAAAATCCGTGAACATTATAAAGACGACCGCATGAAGATGAATGAAAAGGTAATGGAGCTTTACAAAAAAGAAAAGGTAAACCCCATGGCCGGCTGCTTGCCGATGATCATTCAAATTCCTGTTTTCTTTGCCTTATATAAAGTTCTTTTTGTCTCTATAGAAATGCGCCAAGCGCCTTTCTATGGATGGATTCATGATTTATCTGCGCCAGATCCAACGACTATTTTCAATCTCTTTGGCTTAATTCCTTGGGATCCACCCTCTTTTCTCATGATTGGCGCCTGGCCAATTATCATGGGAGGTACCATGTTCCTTCAGCAAAAGTTAAGCCCTCCACCGGCAGATCCTACACAAGCGAAGATGTTCCTTTTCATGCCCCTACTATTTACCTACCTTTTGGCACAGTTCCCAGCAGGACTAGTCATTTATTGGGCGTGGAACAATATTCTCTCCATTGCGCAACAGTGGGTTATCATGAAACGCACCGAGATGAAAAACAAACGTCATGGTAAAAGCTCTGCTAAATAAAGAAGACTTCACACGCTGGCTTTTTGTTCAACCTTGTACATTTGCCACAGGCGCGGCTAAGCTCGAAGATTTGCCTGATCCTATACTTCCTGAGATTGCCTTTGTGGGTCGCTCGAATGTAGGCAAATCAAGCCTTATCAACGCCCTTTTAGGACGCAAAAGCTTAGCCCGCGTCTCTCACACTCCAGGACGCACCCAACAGCTGAATTTTTTTCGGTTGGGAAAAGAATGCTATATTGTAGATATGCCCGGGTATGGTTATGCGGCCGTTTCAAAATCTAAAGTCAAAGTCTGGACCCAGCTTATCCATGATTATTTAAGAGGTCGCGTTCCCTTAAAGCGGGTCTTCCTTTTGATCGACAGTCGTCACGGCTTGAAGACAACTGACCTTACGGTGATGGAGGAACTGGATAAAGCAGCCGTCTCCTATCAAATTGTGCTGACAAAAGCGGATAAGTCGGGTACTCACCATCTTCAAGAATTAACTGACTCTATAATAACAACCTTAAAAAGCCATCCTGCAGCCTTTCCCCACGTGCTTTTAACCAGCTCTCGTGAGGATCAAGGATTTGAGGAACTCCGCGAGACGATTGCAGCGTTAGTTGAAGAATAATTTAACAGGAATCGAATAACTATGCCCTCCTCCTTCTCTTCTTTTACCTATAAGGTTGAAAAAGATGATCAATTTTTACGCCTCGATAAATTTTTGGCAGAGAAATCCCCTGACCTCTCTCGCACCCGCATCAAAGATCTGATTCAGACAGGATTCGTTCACATTAATGACCAACCCACTCAGGACGTTTCCTTAAAAATCAAAGAAGGTCAGATCATTCAAATTGAAATTCCGCCCCTTATTGATTCAACACCAGCTCCCCAGGATATTCCCCTCGATATCCTTTATGAAGATGGCGACCTAATTGTCATCAACAAACCCGCTGGTCTCGTGGTCCACCCTGCCCCGGGCAATCCAGAAGGAACTCTTGTAAATGCGCTTCTGAACCATTGCGGAGCAAGCCTTTCCGGCATTAATGGCGTCCGCCGTCCTGGAATCGTGCACCGGTTGGACAAGGAAACAAGTGGTCTGATGGTAGCGGCCAAAAATGATAAGGCTCACTACTCCTTGGCCCATCAACTTGCTACTCGCGAGATGAGCCGTATCTACCAGGCCCTTATATGGGGTGTTTTAAGTCCTCTTGAGGGAATCATTGAAGGTGCCATTGGCCGCGACCCGCACCATCGCCAACGCATGGCTATAAGGGAAAAGGGAAAATTTGCGCGCACCCATTACAAAACCTTGAAAATGTTTGGTCGGGTAGCAAGCCTTGTAGAGTGCCGCCTTGACACAGGGCGCACCCATCAAATCAGAGTTCATCTAGCCGCAAAAGGCCACTCTCTTCTGGGCGACCCCCTTTATGGAAAACGCCCTAGAGCCATCCCTGTTCTCTTGAAGGATGCTCTCGATACGGAGTGGCCAAAAAAACGCCAAGCATTACATGCCAAGGAACTCTCTTTTATCCATCCCACTACCCAAGAAAAACTGACATTTTCAACGGACCTTCCTCAGGATATACGAAATCTGCTAGATGTGTTAAACTTGAGTGTTAAATAGCATTTAAGGGCAAAATAACGTGTCTAAGGAAAACGAAAATAATTTACCCAGCATTGCGAAAGCCACTGTTCTTCCCAGTATGGCAGACGGCTTGACGCGCTATTTGTCAGAAATTCGCCGCTTTCCCATTTTAGAACCTGATGAAGAGTATATGCTAGCCAAGCGCTGGCAAGAACACCAGGATCCCAAAGCCGCAGAACGCCTGATAGGCTCTCACTTGCGCCTGGTGGCTAAAATTGCTGGAGGGTATCGTGGCTATGGTCTGCCCATGATTGATTTAATCGCGGAAGGCAACGTAGGCTTAATGCAAGCCCTGCGCAAATTTGAGCCCGATAAGGGATTTCGCTTTTCAACCTATGCCATGTGGTGGATTCGCGCCAGCATGCAAGAATATATTCTCCATTCCTGGTCCCTGGTAAAAATTGGGACAACAGCAGCTCAAAAAAAGTTATTCTTTAATTTAAGACGCCTGAAAGGAGAAATGCAGTCTGCTGATGAAATCATTATTTCTGATAAAACCATCAAGGATATTGCAAGTGAGCTGAACGTTTCCGAAAATGAAGTCATTGAAATGAGCAAACGCCTAGGGGGTCAAGATCAATCCCTGAATGCCCCTTTAAAGGCGGAAGGCAATGAGGAATGGCAGGATTGGCTCGTAGATGAAGAATCGAACCATGAGTCAAAAATCATGGATCACAATGAAAGCCTGCATAAAAATGCCCTTCTTGAAACAGCTATGAAGTCATTAAGCGAGAGAGAATACTTAATTATTAAGGAGCGTCGTCTTAAAGAGCCACCAGAAACCCTTGAAACTCTCTCTGAAACTTTGGGTATTTCGCGCGAGCGAGTCCGTCAACTAGAAATTCGTGCTTTTGAAAAAATTCAAAAAACCGTAAAGTCAGCTGCCCTTCAAGAACGAATTCTTGAGTAGATATAATGATCTAAAATTGGTTAACGTCACCAGACATGCGGATAAAAACTTCTTCCCAGCTTTTACCATAAGGATAAAAATCATCTCTTTGTTCACTTTCCCATTTCTTCCGCATCTCTGGGGTATCTATTTTAAAATCAGGACGATATTTCATGGAAATTTCTCGCAAATCCTGATGAAGTTCAGCAGTCGAAGGACGGCCCCAATACCAATAGCCATTATAAATCTTATATATTTTTAGACCTGGCTCCAAAACAAAGGTATGAGGAATCATTGGCCTGTGCAGCGTATCAGTATATTCCTCAATCTCAAGATCTTTTTGAATGATTTTTTCCTCATCATATAAAAAAGGCCAATGAGCCCCCACTCCCAGGCGAAGATCATTAATTAAGATATAATTATCACAATTAATGGTGACAATTCGGGTAAAACCTACATCACATTGGGAAGAAAACTTTACCAATTGATACAATTGTTGCCGATCTTTTGGACAATAGATTCCCCTGCCAAGCATAAGAATCATGGGGTCATTCCCTTGAAGAAATGATAATTTTCGTTTTACATTCGTATGATCTGGTAGCTCAAAATCAGGAAGTATAGCCCCTACTTTTATTTCCTTACGCATCTTTGGACTCCTCCGTTTATGATTTTTCTAAGCATGATATCACTCTTTTTGCTTGACCGAAAGCCCAGTGCTCCTTCTCAATTGACATTCTTGTTTTTTCACCAAGAACCCTATATTATTTTTTTAATTTTATGAAACCCTTTCAAAGGATTGTTTTAATGCTAAAAAAATTTATATTCTCCTTATTCATCCTTGTGAATCTTGTAAGTTCTAGCAGAGCAGATCTTCACATTGATATTACTGAGGGCACCTTTAAGCCCGTTGAAATTGCCGTTACTCCCTTTGATGGGGGTGGAGATCCTGCCTTAACGCAAATCGCTGCTCAAATCTCTAAGGTTATTTCAAATGATTTGGAAAGTTGTGGCCTCTTTAAGGTTGTAAATCCAAATGCTTACATCCAGAGTGCAAGCGAGGTTATGTCCCGCCCCCGTTTTCCCGATTGGAAAATTCTCCATGCTGAGGCCCTTGTGGGTGGCCTTGTCAAGCGCAAAGGCCAGAATTTTCAAGTTGATTTTCGCCTTTTTGACGTCTTTACAGAATCCCAGCTGGCGGGTCTTGCTCTTGAAACCGAATCTTCTAATTGGCGTAGAGTTGCTCATAAAATTGCTGACGAGATTTACGAGCGCATTACAGGCGATAAAGGCTATTTTGACACCCGCATTGTTTATGTCGCAGAAAGCGGTCCTGAAATGGGCCGTAAATACTCCTTAGCTATCATGGACCAAGATGGAGAGAATCATCAATTTATCTCAACCGGGAACCGGCGAGTACTAACCCCTCGCATGTCTCCTTGTCGGACAAAAATTGCCTATGTAGATTTTGGCGCGAATGATAAAACCCCAACCCTTCATATTCATAACCTAGCTACAGGTCAATCTGATGCTTTAGGATCTGTTGATGGGCAAAGAATGTCCCCAAGATTTTCTCCTAAAGGAGACCATATCATCCTCAGTAGCGCTAATAAGGGCGCAGCCTCTCTTTATAAAATGGACTTGGCAACCAAAAAATTTGATAGGCTCACCTCAGCCACATCTACTATCGATGTTTCCCCTTGTTATTCTCCCGATGGATCTCAAATCGTTTATATTTCTGATCGGGGCGGAAAACCTCAAATTTATGTACGAGATGCTTCAGGAGGCAATGAAACGCGTATTAGTTTTAGTCCAGGCCGTTATGATAATCCGGTTTGGTCTCCTAGAGGAGATTTAATTGCCTTTACGCGCCAAAATGGAAGCACCTTTTATATTGGAGTGATGCGCCCAGATGGAACAGGAGAGCGCATGCTGGATACAGGATACCTTCTTGAAGGCCCCACCTGGTCTCCCAATGGACGGGAAGTTATGTACACATATCAAGCCAGTTCTAATGCGAAAGTTAAACTTCGCAGCGTAGATATTGTAGGGTTTCACAAGCGAGATGTTAATATTCCGGGAGAAGGATCTTATCCAACGTGGTAATGCAATGTCCCTCTTGATCCCA
>JAIESK010000102.1 GCA_019746105.1 Alphaproteobacteria bacterium | reverse complement strand
TCGTGCCATATTTTCCTCCCTATTTTAACGTCCAAATCCTAACTTATTTTCTGGACCTGTTATAGGGGGTCAGGACATTTTTTTAATGAACTTTCCTAAAAAGTAGGATGGCGCAAATTTTTCACTCCGATAGACAACGCCTGGGCTGGCATACCCAATACTGCTATGGAGACGTTCCTCATTATAAAGTTCAATAAATTCCTTAATCCCTTGGCGCACCTCAGCGACAGTTTCGTATGCTTTGAGAAAGATATTTTCCTGCTTTAAAGTCCGCCAAAACCTCTCAATCGGGATATTGTCCACCCACCGTCCCTTACCATCCATGCTTACTTTTACGCCGACTCCTTCTACCATATTGATCCAGTCAATGCTTGTGAATTGGCATCCTTGATCCGTATTCAATATTTCGGGAATGCCCATACAAAAAGCAGAACGTAACATATCAAGACAAAATGCTGTATCCAAACTTGTCGAAAGCCGCCAACTCACAATATAGCGGCTGTAAACATCAATGATAGCTACCAGATACACAAAGCCTTGAGGCATCTTCACATAGGTAATATCTGTGCACCAGACCTGGTTCGGCCTATCGATGATTAACCCTTTGAGTAAATAGGGATATATCTTATGTCCTGGCTGCGGGTCACTCAACTTTGGTTTGGCATAAAGGGCTTCTAAGTTCATCAGTTTCATGAGGCGACAGACTCTTTTCCGATTGATATCGTATTCCTCATCTTGAAGAGCTTTAGTAATTCGTCGATATCCGTATACAGGGAATTTCAGCCAAATCTCATGGATCCGATTCATTATTTCAGATTCATCTACGGCCCTTTTCCCTTTGTAATAAACCACTGACCGGTTGACCTCAAGGAGACGGCACTGCTGGCGAACACTCAGTTTTTTATTTGAAAGTTCAATCATTTTGTTCCTCTCGTCCCGGGGTATAAAGCACACTTTTTTTAAGGTAATCAATTTCAATCGTGAGTTGTCCAATTTTCCGTTCAAGATAATCCACTTCAGGGGTAACACTCACTTCCTTTGATTTACCTTTCTCAAAAATGTGACCAATGCCTTTTAACAGTTCATTTTTCCATTGGGTAATTTGAGAGGGATGCAGTTCGTACTTCTGTGCAAGGCTTGCTATTGTTTCTTCTCCCTTGATCGCGGCTAGGGCAACTTCCCCCTTAAATCCTGGACTGTATTTTTTACGACTTTTCATTTTTTCTTTTCTCCTAGTTCTTTTGTTATTTCTAGGAGCATTTTTATCTCTTAGCTAGTGGTCCGATTTATAGGGGGCAGTATAGTTCTAGGAAGTTATATAGCTAATGCAATAGATAGAGAAGATTATTCAGAAATGAAAATTATGGTGAATCATTGTGATGCATTTTTAAGTCATCGCACATTAATTGAGGATATAAATACAAACGATTTAACAGACAAACTAGGGGGTCTATTTTTTCACTTGGGAAATTATGTAAGAGCAAAACAAATAATTGAAAAAAACCTCGCTAATATCAATATACTCGACAAAAAATATCAAGTTCGGACTGCTTGGAATTTAACTTATTTAGGAGATATTTATAGAGAACTAGGAGATTATGAGAGAGCTAGGGAGTTCCTTGAAAAAGGTGTGAATATTTATAAAAAGTATTTTCCTGAAAATTATGCTCGGCTTGCCAAAGCCTTGACAGGTCTAGGAAATATTTATAGAGAGCTAGGGGATTATGAAAATGCTAAGGGTCTTCTTGAGCAGAGCCTTAATATATATAAAACATATCTTCCAGAAAATCATATGGGAATTGCTCATGGTTTGCTATATTTAGGATATATTTATAGAGAGCTCGGTAATTATGAAAAAGCTAAAGAATTATTTGAACAAAATCTAGAGATCTGTAAACAACATCTTATTGAAAATAAGATTGGAATTGCCTGGACTTTGGTAAATCTAGGAAATATTTACAGAGTGCAAGGTAACTATGAAAAGGCTAAAGAACTCCTAGAACAGAGTCTCCATATTTGCAAAAGCCATCTTCCCAAAAATCATGTTGGGATTGCTTGGGTTTTAACACATTTAGGAAATTTATATCAAAATCTGGGTGAATATGCAAAAGCTAAAGAACTCCTAGAACAGAGTCTCATAAATTACAAGAAAAATGTGTCAGAGGACCATATTTATGTTGCTTGGGTTTTGGCATCTCTTGGAAGTATCTATGGGGAATTAGGCAACTATGAAGATGCAAGGCTCTCTTTAAACAAAAGTCTTATCGTTTACGAGAATCTATATGGTAAAAGTCACACAAAAACGGCTAGACTTTTAAGATGTCTTGGACAAATTTCCTTGCTCGAGGGACAACTTGAAAATGCTGAAAAGCTCATTAATAAAGCTTTAGATATATTTCAAGACAATAACCATCCAGAATCCTATTTATGTTATGAAAACTTGGCAGAATTATATTTGAAAAAATACAAAGAAAACATAAGCAAAGATAACGTACACCTATCTCAAAACTTTAAAAATAAATCAATTGCTCACTTGAAAGAAGCTCTTGCAATTATAAAATCTAGGTTTCCGAGTGATTCTCCACATGCGATAAGAATACAAGATAAAATTGTAAAATATCAAAAATAATTCAAGCTGATAAAAAAAGATTTAACATCGAGAGCGAATATATGGTTTTAGGCATGCCTAATCGACAACAATAGCTTGAAGGATAATTTTTTGGGTTAAAGAAAACTTTAGCATATCTAATGCTCAACTCAAAAAATTGACTCTTTATGGATTAAAATAAACTCCATTTATTATAGACTCACTCAGGGTCATTGTCTTTTTAATGCGTCTAATCTGGTTAAGAGAATTAATCCAGTTGTATAGTTTTATCTACAAAAAATCGTAGGACAAAGTCGCTTTCGGAGAATTGGTAAAGGATTTTTACGAGTCTACTCAGCTTTATAGTTATGACGCTTTATGAACTGATGCAAGAATAAGACATATACATGGAGAGGAAGTAAAATAGCTTCTACGGAACGCCACAAAAATTTGTGATTTTTTGAGATGGTCCACTAAGCGGAAGCCAAACGCTTAAAAACTAAAAATTATAAGTTTCTAAATAAATACCTGAAAAAATCCATATGAGAGGTTTCTTGTTCCTCAACAACTAAAACTTCACATGATTCTTCCAAGGGTTTTGATGTTTTATTTTGATTATCTCCTTGCATCCATACCTAAGATGTAGTAAGCATAAAGTGTTCATTATAAGATAAATGAAATTAATTTTTGCTTCTTTCATCTAAAAATTAGAGTTTTTTCAACTAAAAATAATTGTGACTTTCAAGCAAATTATTTTTGCAAATTACACGAAGCAGAGGCCACAAAACCACTTTCTTTAGAAAGTGCGGCTAGTGTTGGTTAAAATATTGCTTTTTCCTCTTTCCTCACTCTAAACTAGAGGTGATCAGGTAATTGCCTTTTGATCGTTTTCATTATTTTGTTGAAAGAAACAATAGAAACAGCTTAGTCAAAACTCATAAGAAAACCAGAGAAGGCGATGGAAACTTATTTACTACCTAATCGACAGTTATCAGTGAGAAAGGTGGCTGTGTGATCTAGCAACAATCCAAATAGAAATAGTTTTGATGGATGGTTGGTTGCACAAATACATTTAGTGGGTTTAAATGTTGCTGTTTATAAAGCAAAAGGGCGTGTTGCAGCAAATTCTATTAATGAACTCTCGTTTTACAAACCTATTTTTGTAGGTGACGAGCTCAGCTGTTACGCGGAAGTGATTCGAATAGGTCGTACTACATTGACTCTTAATATAGAGGTTTGGGTGCCTCACCAGTTACAAACAGAGGATGTCAAAGTAACAGAGGATGTTTTTACATTTATTGCAATTAACCATAAAAATGAACCACGTCCTCTTTCTAAAGACTAAATGGCATCGGATCAAATTTGAGAAAGTAATTGGTGTGTTTTGAGAGCATTTTGTAGAATCACTAAAAATATATAATATGAGTTTAGCGGGATACGGCACACTAGTATTGTGAATAAAAGCCTATTTTATAGAGGGAAAGGGTATCTAACCCTCTAACGTGTTATGAGTATTATATATTCAGAGATAACGAGGTTTGTCATTAGATACTTTTAAATAAAAATGAGGAGTTATGTTCTTGACAACAAAAAAACTGCGTATATTATGTTGCTATATTAGGTATAAGTTTTCTAAAAATCAAGGAGTTGATAAATTGATAAAGAACATACGTATTGAAAGGCTTGATGGTAAAATTAATCAATTACAAACCCGAAAGAAGAAACTTGAAGGGAAAAGAATTAGTCAGCTTACGAAGGTTTTAAATCGGTGTGGAGCCAATACAATGCCAGATGAAATATTGGCTGGTGCTGTTTTAGAAGCTGTTAAAGCGTATAATCAAAATGATGCCAGAGTTTCCACTTGGAAATCAGAGGGCCTTAAAATTTTAAAACCGGGACGTGGCAAGAAGAAATTTGTTTAAGTAAAAAACCAGCACTGTTAACTAGTTTGGGAAAAACAAAATAGGTGCACGATAAAGCCTTCATGTACATGCTTCTCAACTGATTTAATGAATGCGTGCTAGAGGTTCTCCTTCCATATCATTTAAAACCACAGAAAGATGTTTTTGGAAGCTTTCGAGCATATCAAACGGATTTTCAAACTCCTGATAAGACAAGTTGTCGAGAAAGAATTCTATGCCTCTCAACAACATTTTCCTGTTGTGAAGTTGTTGGAGTAGTTCATGAATATCGATAAAAAGATCTGTTAATAATTTATCACTCAAATAGTTAGTTGTCTCTGCTTTGTCGTCTAAAACAATATCAGAAACTGAATAGGATGCCATACAGTTCTCTGATAACATTTTTTTAATAGCCAAATTGTCTTCCAAATTGTCAATAGCCTCAATATTAACATAAGTATCGGGCACAAAACCTGAAAAGGACAATTCGGTAAGGTCAATAGTTGCTAATATAACGTCTTGTAGAAATGTGACAACGAGTTGCATAAAATCTGCCTGTTGAGCATTGTCATCGTTAGTTAGCTCTTGAAGCTGAAACAAAGCTTCCTCAAGAATCATTTGTAATTCTTCCAAAATTTCTGTATCGAGCGACATGAATTCCTCAATTTAATTGTGTTTATAAATAATTATGTTTCCTGCTTGATCTAAAAGCCTTGATGGTTTTTAAACCTCAAATCCTTTTTCTTCCTTATTGAACTGGACTTTTTGTTTTGTGTATTCCTTTTTCTTATCACTGATTTCTTCAATTTTATCTTTATTGGGGCTATGTTCACAATTTTCGTTTTAACGAGTGTTTAAAAACAATCTGCTATTAGCATAACAAAGCAAAAACCATAAGACTTGAGTCTCCCACACTGAGTATAATTGCAAATTTACAGTAATATGGCTTAGACTTCTTAAAATTAAAGACCTTCAAAGACGTCCTTCCTCCCTTAAGTTTTTCAAAGAATTTTTTCTATACTTTTTCCTTTATATAGGTAAATAGGTTTTTTTGAAGCCCTTTGAATCTTTGGGGATAGGCATTGTTTGGATGAATCTATAATTAGAAAGGATTTTTGATTTTTGGGCTGCATTTTTGAAAGAAACGGATTTTTAAGGCGCAGTATGGTCATTGATCATCCTTACATATTCTTATTTATAGGACTTTTTTTGAGATTTTTACCAACTTTACTCTAGAATTAACCCATTCTCTATCCTTTACACAAGCCCCCATTTATGGTAAAAGGCAGGAGGTTAACAACAATAAAAAAATAACATAATGGGGTCTCCTGCCAGCATTAGAATAACAGGGCCAACTTTTCAATAATAGCGGTCATTATTTTGAGAAGAACAATCAATAACTTCTTAAGCACCATTAAGTTTGAAGATCTCTGAATAAATATGTTTTATTTATAATTTGAGGTGGAAAAAATAGCGGTGATCAAAGGGTTGTTGCTAAAGGGTCTATTCTCTAATTGAACTACCTTCATAAAACAAACATGACAGCTTAGCTGGCAAGAAGTGATGTTTTTAATATCCATTATGGTTTAACCATTAATTTTAATTCAATTAGTTAGAATTAATAAAAAAGGAGGAAGACCTTTGTCAAATGTAACATTTTTTGGTGCGGCTGGTCGAATTGAAGGGCGCTATCATCATACCAATCAGAAGAATGCACCTATTGCACTCATCTTACATCCTCGATCTTATCCTCAAACTAAAGGAACAATGAATAATAAAGTAGTTTGCGCCCTTTACCGCAGCTTTGCTGATCTCGGGTTTAACACTTTGCGATTTAACTTTCGTGGTGCTGGTCGGTCAGAAGGAACCTATGACAATGGCGAAGGAGAGTTAAAGGACGCTGCTACAGCCCTGGATTGGCTCCAGACTAGAAATGCCACTGCATCCTCTTGTTGGGTTGCCGGTTTTTCTTTTGGTGCTTGGGTTGGGATGCAGCTTCTCATGCGCCGTCCTGAGATGGAGGGGTTTGTCTCGATTAGTCTTCCTGCGGATCATTATGACTTTGGATTTTTAGCACCCTGCCCAGTTCCCGGATTAGTTCTACATGGAGATAAAGACGGTATTGTCTCACACACTTCGGTAGCTAAATTAGTAGATAAGCTCCAACTCCAACGTGGACTTCAAATTGACTATCGAAGGGTTCCTATGGCTGACCATTTCTTCACAGAGAAAGTTTCAGAGCTTCGCTATCACGTAGAAGATTACCTGTCCAAAAACCTACTGCGCAACAGTATCTCACTTAAGCAATCCATTATTTGAAGCAATCATTAGACATTCTAAAGACACATTATTCTGAAGGTTCATCCAATGCCAAAAGAATTCAAGAAAAACCGATAAGTCTCAACACAAGCAAAATCTGACCTCACCTGTTTTAAATAGCTTTACGTTATTCTATTAGCCTTTTATTCAAATTTTGTATCATATTTTCAATTGAAAGATGATCTCAATCAAGAGGTGCCCCCCTCATTGAAAGTCAATGAACCACTCTTTTACACTGTAGTTTTTTGCATAGAAACCTTACAATTTATAAAGGATTTAACCGTTTAATAAAATTATAAGTATGTTTATCGTATACGTGTTCTTATATGTGCCCGCCATCGTCATAATCCATTAGCACATCTTAAGATCTTTTATGTATAAAAGAATATATAAATGCAATTGCAACAAAATAATTCTTGACTTTTGTAATTTCTTACTTTAAGTATGGAATTGCTTAGGATGAATAATGATAAAAATTAAAATTCCCTAGGCCCACCAAAAATCAATTTAAAATCAACCTGTAATGGGCTTAGATAGAATTTGGTCGGGGATTAGGGCCCCCCGTAGCCCTAGAGATACAAAATAGGGGTATTGTATCCGCTAAATGTTTCTGGGAGCAAGTTTTCGTATTATACTTGATCGACATCTTAGATATGTATATTCTTGCCCCGAAACAAATTGGATTCTAGCCGCTATAAAAAATATCCTTGTCATCCTTGTGGGGATACAAGATTTTTTTGCTATGTGGTAAATATCCTTATGAAGCTCTGATAAAATTGCGCACAATTTAAAAACAGCGATAGAGGTTAACTAAGCTCTGTCATATTTTCAAGGCTTCATCCAGTTGAAGAACGTAGGGTATTGCCGTTGATTAGTATAGAGTCCTATGACGTTGTTAAGTTAGCTCAAGACATTATAATAGCACCACTAGTTTTCGATTAAGGTCGTGGCTTCTAGTGTATAGAATATCGCACCATTCAATAATTCATCCAGCAATGAGCCGTTGAATCGTTCACTAAAACCATTATTCCAAGAACTTCCAGGAATAATATCGGCTGTATTGACCCCAAAGTGTGCGAGCCACCTTCAGCTGTAAACTCTGCACCACTCTAGATTATTTGAGGCCAGTTTAACGACATAGTCTTAAGCAATTTTTGTGTTCTTATGTAACTTCCCGAATAACCTCTAGAAACTTTATGAGAATATTGGGCAACAAATCATCTAGCCACCTGTATATAGAAGATAAAATTCAATACCATGCCCTTTTCTCTTACCTTCATTCCACCTCTTCAGAAATCATAATTCTAACGTAACCAAAAGAAAGTAATTAATTTTGCTTCCATATTTATAATGGACTATGTCAGTGTTCTTCCCTAACTTTCCAATCCATGGTCATGTTTAAAAATCAGACTCTAGCATAACCATCTTGATCTAACTGTGAAACATCAACTTTTTCCTATGGATCGCAAAATCCATATATTCGACCTTCTCCCTGCTATCATATGTCGCTTTATAAGAAATATATTAAATATATTCAACAACTTTCAACAACAAATCACATTTGTACATTTACGTAGAATCTACATAAGTATAATTTACCTAATCAACTCCCTAGGTAAATTTCAGCAATAGCACAAGATACGAATCACTCGTAGGCTTCCAATATGACGAGGCTAGAGTGGCTTGATTTATAACTTAGTATAGTTCAAAGGAATGAAAATGCTTACCACTCAATCAAAAAAGATCCACACTGATAGCTCATATAAGAGAAATGGTTTAGAGGCATCACCTGTTGTATTGACCTCGTCTGACATTTTTAAATATGATGATTTAAATTTAAAAATTTGGGAGAAGAGCCCAGAAGCTCAACTTCTGCTAAATTTTAAGGACATTTCTAATCAATATCTCCTTCCTGACGCTATTGAACTGGAAAACATGAATGCAAGTGGATTCAACTGTGAAACACTGGATAGCTTTTCTACGCGTCTTCAGCATAATTCTAAATTCAGATCAGCACGCAATTGTGGTTGGCATAAAATATTTGAGATAATACTTGATTTAGCTCATAAAAATTATTTTTCTCTATACGATTTAACTATCTTGGATTTTGTTGATTGCAACGGGACACTTGGAAAAAAAGTTTCAGCTTTATGGCAGTATTGTATTCCCAATGTGATAGGAATAGATATGTGCCAAAAGATATGCAATTCTACTTATACACAAGACAAAATAGTTTCTTGGAAAAAGCACTCCTTAAGTGACTTCGAGGATGAATCAGCTGAATGTGCTGTAGCAACTTTTAGTTTGCTAAACTTGCCAAAAGAACAGTTATCGGCTTTCATTTCAGGAATACAAAAAGTATTAAAAACAAATGGCTTTTGCATTCTACATGACTGTATAGAAGGTTTTCCTGCAGAACGGTGGTATCCTGATGTTATCATGGAATACCGCCCATCTACTCATACCTATAATTTTATCACCCACGAAGCTAAGCTGAAAATCCTTAAACGACAATTTAATAAATTTGACCACATGAAAATTTATGACCCTTTCTATCTCCTGGGGAAAAAAGGACAAACTCAAAAAAGTTTAAAGCGAGAATTTTATTCCAATCTTATTAGCCAATATAATCTGTCTAAGCTCCTTCCTAAAAAGGTCAATATAGAGAACATTATGGAATATGAAGATGAAAACTACTGGCAAAAGATTGATGAAGAATTCTCTCCTTACTTCAATCTCGGCAACGAGTTTAAAACCCTAGAGGGGAAAAATATAAACAATTCTCTCATTTACAGTTATCTTAAAGACCCTCAAGTCCCATTAGTTGATAAACTTTCATTCAAGAAAATATCTGTGGATCAATACGCACTTATTGCACCCAGAGTCGCTCTGGTAGGCATAGGATGCTAAAAAAGAGCAAGCCTAAAACATGAAAGAGAACCTGAGAGTTGAAAAAATTACTGTGCCTGATTAAAAAACTTTTTCAACGCATCTTAAAATTAATAGGTAATGGACATCTACTTTACCTCGTATTTTTACGATATGTAATTTGATCTTTAAATGGATATAAGCTGTTTTTATAAAACATTACACAGCTAGAAATGCAAAGGTCCTTATTTAAGAGATAAGAACAAGAAATGCTGGAGAAGCGGAATATTTATATGAGAGGATAGAAAAATATTTATACGCTGATAAAATGCTAAATTAGCTTTTTATCGATTTTTACCTGCTATTATCCAAGAGCGATTCTCGGAATGTGCAGGTAGCTTTTAAAAAGTGTTCTAATGTCAAAGTCTTAACATATGATTGGAGGTGAGATAAAATATCCCTTGACTTCTTCTGTTTCTTGTCACAAGTATGAAATTGCTTAAGGAACGAAGAATCAAAAAATTGAATGTATCCTGGGCCCATTAAAACAAAATTTAAAAAATAACTTTTATGAGTTTGTATGAAGTCTGTCGGGGATCAGGGCTCCCCGTAGCCCTAGAGATACAATTAGAATTATTGTTAGTCTGCTAATTGTTTCTGGGAGCAAGTTTTCGTTATACTTGATCGACATGTTAGATATGTGCATTCTTGCCCCGAAACGATTTAGATAATATACCCTCTATAAAAACATTCCGTCATCTTTGGTGGGGTACAAGGGGTTGTATTGTGATATGCTAAAAATCCTATATAAAGAGGCTCTGATGAAATTGCAAACAATTTTACGCAACGACGGGATTAAATAAGTTCTGTCAAATTTTCAGAGTTTCATCTGATTGCAAAACGTAGGATGTTACTGTTGATCGATGAAAGTTCTTATGATCTGGTTCAAGTAGCTCAAGAAGTTGATAAAATTTGCAGCTATTTCCTAAATCCAAGAAAAATTTCTTACTTCCAGTTTAATCGAATTTACAAAAACAACACCTTTATTATTCTTGCAAATAATCCTAATTTTTTTAAAGAGTTCCCTGATAACGGATTTACTGAGTCTACAATACATGTGCCGATTTATTCGCGTCAAAGTTCCTTTTGCTTTTGGGATGAAACCTTAACTGAACCCCGTCTTTCCTACCTCAGAGAAAAACAAGGGCTTTACCATGGTCTTACAATCCTGAGCCGACGAAAAGCATTTTATGATTGCACAACCTTTGCGATGTCTAAATCTCATCTTTCACCCGTTGCTTACTATTTTCATATTTTGAAAGAACTTCAAAAGTTTTCAGAACTTTTTCCAACCATGGCCAGAGATCTTATTAAAAAGGTGCCTAGAAAATTGTTACATAACCTATCTGGTGCTCGAAGTGTGAATCGTAAATCCTTTTTTTTACCAAAACGATCCTTTCGTTTTTGCATTGGAGAGGATGTAAATAATTATATCACAACTTACGAAGCACTCTGTGTACAGCTTGCAGAGGAAGGTAAATCTTATAAGGAAATTGGCTCCATCCTCTCTATAGCCTCCACGACTGTTAAAACTCATCTTAATCGCTTAAGGGCAAGAACTAAATTATCTTTACAAGAGATATCAATGCGTTCATTTCAAATCCATACCCCCAACAAAAGTATTATCAATTTAGAAACCGATATAAAACACGAAAATAACAAATTAAGCGGCACAAAAAAGAAAAAGATAAGCTGAACATGGATTTATCAAATTCATTTGTTGACCAACATTAAGGGTCTACGTCATTGGCGGGATTCTTTGCTCATTGTTATGTAACCTTCCATGATTCTTCGCCTTTTGTAGGTACTTCTCATGAGGGAAGATACCAGCAAAAGAGGACATTTCTAAATTGCACAAATAGGCCTCCCGGCTCGGAACAATAGATATTTTACAAACGCGTCTGTAAGTTATTGATTCAAATAAGAAATATGACGA
>JAIESK010000048.1 GCA_019746105.1 Alphaproteobacteria bacterium | reverse complement strand
CTGCAGGATTCGAACCTGCGACCTGCGGCTTAGAAGGCCGACGCTCTATCCAACTGAGCTAAGGGCGCATAATTACCACACCATACCTAATCTTCCAAAAATGTAAACGGGGCATCATTACATATTTATTAATTTTTCTTGTTTTGTATGACAAAGACCTGTTAAGATTCATGAAATCTTCTTAAAAAGGGCGGAAGGAAGATCAGGTACTTTATGAAAAACAATGATCTACCCATAGAACAAGATTTTTCAATTAAACAGTTATTGAAGGAAACACGAGAAATTCAAAAACTGTCGATTGATGATGTTGCTAAAAAACTGCGTATTAATAAAAATTATTTAAGAGCTCTCGAAAACAATGACGAAAATCTCATTTGCGATGTTTATACTTTAGGATTTTTAAGATCCTATGCTACCTATTTAGGTCTTGATTCTGAGAACCTTTGTAAAGAGCTTAAAGAAAAGGCTGCCCCACCGCATATCTCCCAAGTCTCTTTTCCAGCCCCTTTACCAGGGAAAGGAATGCCAAGCCAAAAAATTCTTTCTTTTTCTTTTTGTGTGCTCCTTACCCTCGTTGGAGGATGGTGGTGGATTGAAAATTCAAATACTCCTTCTCTCTATACTCCTCCCCCCCAGAAAGAAAGTTTCCCTACTGAGGTAAGGCAGGAACCTCTCACGGAACGTATTAAAATGGAAGCGCAAGTTCCTCTAGTCTCCCCTATCCCAGAGAAAACTATTGCAGAAGCCCTTGATAAACCAACAAATTCTCATGAACCAGTCCTTCCCCCTGAAGCGGTTATTTTAAAAGTTTCAGAACAAACCTGGATTGAAGTGAAAGATAAAGAGGGACACATTATTGTGAGTCGTCTTTTTGAGCCCGCTGAAAGTTATGAATTTAAAGAGCCCAAAAACCTTCTTCTCAAGACAGGAAATGCTAAGGGAACGCAGCTTATTTACGGAAATAAAACTCTTTCTTTTGAGACAAACAGTGGCGCTGTAAAGAGTAATATTTCACTTGATCCTGAAAAATGGGTTGAACAAACTGCTGAGACTCATTAACTAAAAGCATCATGAATCACTTAAAGTAAAGCTAATGACAACCTTACAACCTATTCGGGGAGCTCACGACTTACTTCCCCTAGAATTTAGAAAGCACGCCTTAGTCATTGACACTGCCCGAAAAGTAGCTGCTTCCCATGGTTATGGGGAGATGGCAACTCCTATTATGGAATTTAAAGACGTCTTCAAGCGCACCTTGGGAGATGTTTCTGATATCGTTACCAAAGAAATGTATGAAATTGCTGATCGCGGCGACGACCCCATCGTTTTGCGCCCTGAAGGTACAGCAGGCGTGGCCCGAGCCGTTGTTTCAAATGGCCTCACCCAATCTTTACCTTTAAAATATTTTTATGCAGGCCCTATGTTCCGTTATGAACGGCCTCAAAAGGGGCGCCTACGACAACTCCACCAAATTGGTATTGAGCTTTTTGGCGTTCCTGATCCCGTAGGGGATGTTGAAGTTCTCTCCATTGCCTATGACATCTTAAAAAGATTAGATCTGATTCAACACATCACCCTAGAAATTAATACCCTTGGCGATAAAGAAAGCCGCCAGACCTATCGGGATCAGCTGGTCACCTATCTTAAAGATCACCATGCCCATCTTTCTCCTGATAGCCAACTTCGACTAGAGCGAAATCCTTTACGAATTTTGGATACAAAGGATGAAGGGGATAAAAAAATCTTAAAAGGTGCCCCTCCTCTTACAGAGAGTCTTAATACACACTCTCGAGAGATGTTTGAGAAAGTAAAAGAAGGACTTGAAATCTTACAAATTCCCTTCAAATTAAATCCCCATCTTGTACGTGGATTAGACTATTATTGCCATACGGCTTTTGAGTTCACGACAATGGAACTCGGCTCTCAAGGCACTGTCCTTGCCGGCGGGCGCTATGATGGGCTTATAGAAACTATGGGTGGTCCTTCCATTGCTGGCGTAGGTTGGGCAGGTGGAATTGACCGCTTGGCCATGATGTTGAAGGATGAAGATTTAAACCCTCTTCCCCCTCCTCTTGCCATTATCCCTATGGATGAAGCTTTTGATATACATGGCCTTGTACTTGCTAAACTTTTGCAAAATGCAGGATATATTGCAGAGATGACCTATGGAGGTAGCCTTGGAAAACGCCTCAAAAAGGCAAACAAAATGAATGCTCGGTATGCCCTCATTTTAGGGGAGGAGGAAGTTGCTTCTCATTCTGTCACTTTAAAAGATTTAGAGTCAGGTGAACAAATTCTTCTATCTCAAAACCAAATTGTTGATGTTCTTAAAGATAAAGGTGTCCTTTGAATTTTGATGAGAAATTAGCCCAACTTCTCCACCATTATGAAGAGGTTCGTGAGAAAGTTTCTTCTATGGTTGAAGACCCAGCCGAATTTGCAAAACTCTCAAAAGAATATTCGGACCTCACCCCTGTTGCTGAAAAAATCACAGAATGGCAAAACCTTAATAGTGAAAAAAAGAATCTGGAAGATCTTCTTCAAGATTCTTCCCTCGATAAAGAATTAAAAGATATGGCTCAGGAGGACTTGCAAAAAGTCAATGAAAGACTCCCTGAGATGCTCCATGAAATTCAAGTTCTCCTCCTTCCCAAGGATGTGGATGATGATAGAAACGCCATCATAGAAATCCGTGCGGGCACGGGTGGAGAGGAAGCTGCTCTCTTTGGAGCAAATCTCCTGCGCATGTACCAGCGTTACGCCGAACTTCAAGGATGGAGGTTTGAATTAATGCATGAAAGTGATACAGGACTAGGCGGAATTAAGGAAGCCACAGCAACAATCTCTGGTAAGGGCGTTTTTGCGAAACTTAAATTCGAATCAGGGGTTCACCGTGTGCAGCGCGTTCCCGAAACCGAAGCTGCGGGGCGTATTCACACCTCTGCCGCCACCGTTGCTGTTTTACCAGAAGCGGAAGAAGTCGATATCCATATTGAAGAAAAAGATCTGCGTATTGATGTTTTCCGGTCAAGTGGCCCCGGGGGGCAATCAGTCAATACCACTGACAGCGCCGTCCGTATTATCCACATTCCGACGGGCGTTGTTGTGCAGCAACAGGATGAAAAGTCCCAACATAAAAACAAGGCAAAAGCTCTGAAAATTTTAAGAGCCCGCCTTTATGAACATCAGCGTGCTGAAAAAGCAGCTACCCGTGCTGCAAGTCGCAAAAGCCAGATCGGCTCCGGCGATAGATCTGAACGCATCCGCACTTATAACTTTCCTCAAGGTCGTGTGACAGACCATCGCATTAATCTAACTCTTTATAAGTTGGACCGAGTGATAGATGGCAGTGCTCTTGATGAACTTATCCAGGCTCTTATTTCAGAAGACCAAGCAAGTCGTCTCGCTGACTTAGGTGATATGTGACTTTTTTCTTATGAAAATTACACCAACAGAATTTGAAGCTACTTTAAAAGATATCCCTTTTCCTCTTGCCATCGCCACCTCTGGTGGCCCAGATAGTCTCGCTTTACTGTTGCTCACTCATGATTTCGCAACAAAAACCAAAAAAAAAATCATTGCTTTAACCGTTGACCATGGACTGCGGGCGACTTCTTACAAGGAAGCTCTTTATGTTCAGAAACTCGCTCAAAACCTGGGAATTCAGCACGTCATCTTAAAGTGGGAGACAGAGAAACCTACCACACGAATTCAAGAAAAAGCGCGAGAGGTACGTTATGACCTCTTGTTAAAATGGTGCAAGGATAATCAAGTTCCTACTCTTCTTTTAGGTCATCATCAACAAGATCAAGAAGAAACCTTTTGGCTTCGTCTTTCGTCCGGTAGTGGGCTTGATGGGCTTACCGGTATGAAACCTGGGGTTGAGCGTGAAGGAATTCTTATATATCGCCCTCTGCTGAACTTCCCAAAGGAGCGGTTAAAGGCGACCCTAAAAGCAAAAAACCAGGCATGGATTGAAGATCCGAGCAATGAGAGTACATCCTATTTTCGTGGACGTTTTCGCGCTCACCTGAAAGAAGAAGGACTTACAAATGAGCGCCTGTCGGCCGTTATGACGAAATTGCAGGAAGATGCAGACTTTATCAACGCTTCTTTGTTATCCTCCTTTCAAAAGACGGTTAAGGTTTTTGAAGAAGGGTATTTTATTCTTCAGCGAGAGGCATTTGAAATCCTTCATCCAGCCCTTGCCAAAAGAATGATCTCCCTTCTCATAAAGTGGTTTTCTAGAGCCCCCTACCCTCCTCGTTCTACCCAAGTTGAAGGGGTTTTAAAAAAAACAAGAGAAGGACACTCTTTTACGGTGGGAGGGGCCGTTTGGATTGCAAAGCCAAAGGAATTTCTAATCCTGCGTGAAACTGCAGCTATGAAAGAAAAAATTCCTCTTTCTTCACTTAATGAGCCTCGCCTTTGGGATAATCGTTTTTGGGTGATTCCTAGTCTGAGGAGCACGGTCCTTCAAAAGGAAGCCTTTTTAATTCCCCTAGAAAATGCTTCTTTTGCTAAAGACACAGTCGACTCCCTCCTTCCTTCTTCTGTCTGGCCCACCTTACCTGCGATTGAGGTCAAAGGAAAGATTGTTTCAATCCCTCATCTTTGCTACAATATTGAAAATGAAGTGAATCAACGGAAGTTTTTTTATTTAAAGCCTCTCTTTCATGATTCGTTAACCTTCACTATATAAAGTTTATAGACTTAAATGAAAGATTGCTCATGAACCGAAATTTAGCTCTTTGGATTATTATAGGATTGTTTCTTGTTGCAATCTTTAACTTGCTTCAAACTCCTCCTACGCAGAAACAAAATGTTAGCATTGATTATTCCACATTAATGCAAGATGCTAAAGAAGGTCGCATTCAAGAAGTCCTCATTCATGGTACATCAGTTACGGGATCAATGCTTGATGGCAAAAACTTTTCAGCAACTATCCCGCCCAATGATCCTAACTTAATCAATCGCCTGACGGAAAGTAATGCCCGCATTAAATTTGCCGCAACAGAAGAGGACGTTCCTAATTTCTTCTCCATGCTTCTCGGGTGGCTCCCCATGATCTTACTTATTGGTGTTTGGATTTATTTCATGCGCCAAATGCAATCGGGTGGAAACAAAGCCATGGGCTTTGGAAAATCCAAAGCGCGCCTTATGGATGATAAAGGAACTCGCGTCACTTTTAAGGATGTTGCTGGGGTTGAAGAGGCTAAACAAGAAGTCGAAGAAGTTGTGGAGTTTTTACGTGATCCACAAAAATTCCAACGTTTGGGAGGGAAAATTCCTCGCGGTCTTCTCCTTGTTGGCCCTCCAGGTACAGGTAAAACTCTTTTGGCACGCGCCATTGCTGGTGAAGCGGAAGTGCCCTTCTTTACCATTTCTGGTTCTGATTTTGTGGAAATGTTCGTGGGTGTGGGAGCCAGTCGTGTAAGAGACCTCTTTGAACAAGGTAAAAAGAATGCTCCTTGTATCATCTTCATCGATGAAATTGATGCGGTGGGTCGTCATAGAGGGGCTGGTCTTGGCGGCGGCAACGATGAGCGCGAACAAACCCTTAACCAACTTCTTGTCGAAATGGATGGCTTTGAAGCCAATGATGGAGTGATCCTCATTGCGGCCACCAACCGTCCTGATGTTCTTGACCCTGCTCTTTTAAGGCCCGGTCGTTTTGACAGACAAGTGGTTGTTCCCAACCCTGATGTGTTGGGGCGCGAAAAGATCTTGGCTGTTCACGCTCGTCATGTTCCTTTGGCAGATGATGTGGATCTTAAAGTCATTGCCCGTGGTACCCCTGGATTTTCAGGAGCTGATTTGGCAAATCTCGTTAACGAATCGGCTCTTTTGGCGGCCCGCCGAAATCGCCGCACCGTCTCTATGTCTGAGTTGGAAGAAGCCAAAGACAAGGTAATGATGGGTAGCGAGCGACGTTCTATGGTCATGACTGAAGAAGAAAAACGCCTCACCGCTTATCATGAATCAGGACACGCAGTGGTGGCTTTTCATTCACCTGCCTCTGACCCTATTCATAAAGCCACTATCATCCCGCGTGGACGCGCTTTAGGAATGGTCATGCGTCTGCCTGAGGGTGATCGTGTTTCTATGTCCATTGAAAGGTTGCATGCTGATTTAGCTGTTGCCATGGGCGGCCGTATCGCTGAAGGAATGATTTTTGGCCCAAATAAAATCACAACTGGTGCCTCTTCTGACATTAGTATGGCCACCCAGATGGCTCGCCGCATGGTCACTGAGTGGGGAATGAGCGATAAACTGGGTCCCATTACTTATGGAGAAAATAGTCAAGAGGTTTTCCTTGGCCATTCAGTGGCGCAACATAAAAACATTTCGGAAGCCACGGCACAACTTATTGATGAAGAAGTCAAGCGTATCGTTGAAGAGGGCTATAAACGAGCTGAGAACATCTTAACGAAACATCGCAATCACCTCGAACTTTTGGCAAAAACATTATTAGAATATGAAACCTTAAGCGGCGATGAAATTAATGTTCTCCTTAAGGAAGGTAAGCTTGATCGCGCTAAGCATGCTTCAGGTCCCGAAATGCCCCTGTCTTCCTCTATTCCTTCAGGCGGCAAAAAAACCTCTGCTAAAAAGAAGAGAGTCTCGCCAAAGAAACCTGCGAAAACCACTCCTGCTCAAAGTGAGGCCTAAGAAGCTAAGTCTTTTACCTCCCTTGAAGGCCGTCATTCTGAATTACCTTGTGAGAAGTGTGGGGCTCTATTCCACCGTCACTGACTTTGCCAAGTTACGAGGCTGATCCACATCCGTTTCCTTGAGAAGAGCCGTATGGTAAGCCAAAAGCTGAAGTGGAAGCGTATAGATAATCGGCGCTGTAAGCTCTGTTGTCATAGGTAAAACGAGAAGATGATTCGTTAATGAGCTGAGATGTGCCGCTCCCTTATTATCTGTGAGAACAATCGTGGGAGCCCCACGGGCAGCAACTTCTTGAAGGTTCGACGCTGTCTTTTCAAAAAGATCATCATAAGGTGCAATAACAATAACGGGCACGTCCTTATCAAGCAAGGCTATAGGGCCGTGCTTCATTTCGCCTGCGGCATAACCTTCCGCATGGATGTAACTGATTTCTTTAAGCTTTAAAGCACCCTCTAAAGCAATCGGGTAATGGGCCCCTCGACCTAAAAAGAGAACGTCTTTCGCTTTGGCAAGAAGAGTAGCAAGGACTTTTATTTGCTCTTCTAGAAGGAAAATCTTTTCACAAAGAGCGGGGAGAAAGCGCAAGGTTTGGGCTTTCTCATTAAAGGCCTCCTCACTCAAACAACCACGCTTGCGAGCGGCATCAAGAACAAGAAAGGCAAGAACAGTCAATTGGGATGTAAAAGCTTTTGTAGAAGCCACCCCAATCTCTGGACCCGCATGAGTTAAAAGTACATGATCCGACTGCCGTGCAATAGAACTTGATAATACATTCACAAGAGAGAGGATTGTTTGACCTTGAGATTTCATATACTCAAGGGCGGCAAGCGTATCGATAGTTTCTCCCGATTGAGAAATTAAAAGACCCAAGCCCTTTTCTGGAAGAGGGGGTGTTCGATAACGAAATTCAGAGGCAATATCAATTTCAACAGAAAGGCGCGCAATTCTTTCAAACCAATACTTCGCAACAAACCCTGCATAATAGGCAGTCCCACATGCGGAAATGGTTAAGCGAGAGACTTCAGACCATGGAACAGCAGGAACGTCTATTTTTTCATTTCTATAATAAGCTGCAATTGTGGCTTCTATGGTGCGAGGTTGTTCATAAATTTCCTTTAACATAAAATGATCATAAGACCCCTTACTAATATCATTTTCCGACAGATGGCTTTGAACAATAGGTCTTTCAACTGGATGGCCTTCCCTATCAAAAATTCGCACTTCTTCTGAAGAGAGAACAGCCCAATCCCCATCTTCAAGGTAGGAAACTTTCTGAGTCAAGGAAGCAAGGGCAATTGCATCTGATCCCACATACATTTCTCCCTCTCCATAACCAATAGCAAGTGGGCTTCCTCCCTGACGGGCCGCAACAAGCAGGTTTTCATATCCTGTAAAGAGAATCGCTAGAGCAAAAGCTCCTTTGAGTTGATTTAAGGTTTTACTGACAGCCTCTTGAGGAGTGCACTCTTTATCAATATAAAAAGCGATGAGATGGGCAATGGCTTCCGTATCCGTTTCACTTTCAAAAACGTACCCTTTTGTTTCTAAGTCCTTACGCAGATCACCATAATTTTCAATAATTCCATTGTGAACAAGCGCAACCCGAGGATTTTGAAGAGGGTGAGCATTAATTTCAATAGGTTGACCGTGGGTCGCCCAGCGCGTATGACCGATCCCATTGTAACCTTTAAGAGGCGTTTTTAAGAATTTTTCTTTTAAATTAATAAGCTTACCTTCGGCGCGAAGACGTTGTATCTTTCCTTCATAAATAGTGGCAATGCCTGCCGAGTCATACCCGCGATACTCAAGTTTCTCAAGTCCATGGATAAGACGAGGTCCCACAGGTTTATTTCCAACAATTCCTATAATGCCACACATTTTTAACTATCCTTCTTTAGCTTGCGCTTGTCTCGAAACTTATCAGCTCCATCTTCAAAAGTTGTCTGCGGCGCTCGAGCAATAGCAAGAGCCCGTCCTTCAATACTTTGCGTAACAACACTTCCCGCCCCTACGATAGCATAATCACCAATAGAAAGAGGAGCTATGAGAGAACTGTTTGAGCCAATAAAAACTCCTTCTCCAATCTCGGTTTTAAACTTATTCAGACCATCGTAATTACAAGTGATAGTGCCCGCTCCAATATTAGCTTTAGGCCCTACATTAGCATCTCCTATATAGCTTAAATGCTTAGCTTTTGCCTTTGGACCAAAGGTTGATTTCTTAATCTCAACAAAATTTCCAATTTCAACATCATTTTGCAAAGAAACGCCATCACGCAAATGAGCAAAAGGTCCCACAACTACATTGACCCCCACATGACTATCACTAAGTCTACAGAAAGAAAGAATTTCAACACCTTTTTCAAGGATCACACCTGTCCCCAAAACAACATGGGGGTGAAGGGTTACGTCTTGTTCGACTTGCGTATCATAACTGAAATAGGTCGTTTGAGGATCTAAAAGAGTAACTCCCTCTTTCATGGCCTTTTCACGAAAACGATTTTGAAGGCAAGCTTCTGCCAAGGCCAAGTCTTGCCGTGAATTTATCCCAATAAATTCAGAAGACTCCCCTTCCACAACACCACAAAGATAATTCTTTTGACGGGCAATTTTTACAAGGTCTGTAAGGTAATATTCTTTCGCCGCATTGTTTGGGGTGAGGGTTGGGAGAGCTTCATGAAGGAAATCACCACGTACCAGCATCACTCCTGAATTACAAAGAGGAAGCTCCTTTTGGGAAGGTGAGGCGTCTTTATCTTCAATAATTTCTTCTAAGTCACCCTTATCACTCAAACAAAGGCGCGCATAATTTTGCTTATCTAAAGGACGCATTCCAAGAACAGTCACAGCCACATCAGGTTTTTCTTCAACAAACTCAAGCATTCTTTCAAGGGTTTCTTGTTGGATAAGCGGTGTGTCGCCAAAGAGAATAAGAACGTGCCCCTCAGCTTTAAGAAAAGGAAGAGCATATTTAACTGCATCCCCTGTCCCTTGAGCCGGGTTTTGAACAACGGTTTTATGAGAAAAAGGGGTTTTTATATCTTGCAAAGTTGGACTGACCACAAGAACTGTTTCTTGAGAGCTCATTTTCTGAGCAAGATCAAGGGGATAATAGAGAACGGGACGGCCCCCTAAGAGATGAAGAATCTTCGGCAAGTCAGATTTCATCCGTGTTCCATGGCCCGCCGCTAAAATAACAATTTGTAAGTTGTTTTTCATATCTATCCTACTCATGGCATGGTCTTAACATCCTTCTCAGGGTTAACCAAGACCGATCACATCAAAAAACATAACAAAATCTTTCTCCCACTTGTTTTCCCATTTATTTTACCTTAGGGTGACCTTATCATTTTGAAAGGAAAAATCATGGCAACTAAAAAAACAAATGGGCAAGAAAATCCTAATGCAAAGGCCGAAGCGCAAGCCCCTCTTATGGTGAATGCGCAATATATTAAAGATCTTTCTTTTGAAAATCCTTCTCCTCTCACTCAAACAAATGTCGAGGAAAGACCAGCTATTTCAGTTCATATCGAAGCTCAGGCCCATAACATTGCTGACCGCGCTTATGAGGTAGTCTTGCGCATCCGCGTTGATGCCAAGAGAAAAGAAAATCAAGTGTTTCTTCTCGACCTTGAATATGCGGGTGCCTTTACCATTGGTAGTGAAGTTCCTGAAGAATACCTACGGCCCATCTTGATGATCGAATGCCCCCGGATTCTATTTCCTTTTGCCCGTCACATCGTGGCAACAACAACTCAAGAAGCAGGTTTCCCTTCCCTTCTTTTAACGCCTGTCGATTTTGCAGAGCTTTATCAGCAACAGGTGGCTCAAGAACAAAAAGAGACCAGCAAATCAAAACAACCTGAAGTCCTACAATAACGAAGGAAAAAAGGTTTGAGGATCTCTATTGATTAGAGTTTATAAAAAACGATGACACGCACAGCCACTCAATCCGTTAAGCATGGTGTTCTTTATATGTTGGGCGCCATGTTTATCTTTTCAGTGCTCAATGCAATCGTTAAAGACGTAACGGCAGACTACGACCCTATACAACTTGTTTTTTTTCGCTGTTTGTTTGCAAGTTTACCTACGAGTCTTCTTCTAACAATGCGCAAAGAGTGGGTCCGCCCCTCTCCGTCTGAATGGAAAATTCACCTCAAACGTGCGGTCCTCATTGCTTTTGCCCTCCCTATACTCTTTTTGGGCATCGGCATGGTTCCTCTTTCCGATTCCATGGCTCTTTATTTTTCTTCAACTCTTTTTCTTGTCATCCTCTCTTACCCTATTTTGCGCGAAAAGGTAACGGTTACACAGTGGCTTTCTGTTGGAATAGGTTTTATTGGTGTTATGGTGATTGCAAAGCCTGGTGGAGAGATATTTCACTTTGGGGCTATTTTCGTCATTATTGGCGCTTTTATGGAATCAATTTATAATCTCTATGGGCGTCTTTTATCCTCAACCCATAACAGTTTAATGATTACCTTTTTAGGCAGTTTTCTCCCTTCTTTTATTCTTCTTATTGCTCTTCCTTTTGTGTGGGTCACCCCCACCCTTAGTGGATGGATTGCTTTAATCTCTTTAGGTTTAGGGGGTGGCTTTGGTCAACTTTGCATCGTTTTAGCTTATCGCTATGCTCCTGCAGGTATCCTTGCCCCTATGATTTATTCTGCTATCATTTGGAGTGTTATCCTGGACATTATTTTATGGGGAAATTGGCCGACAACCTCATTATTTTTAGGGTGTGGCATCATCATTGCCTCAGGGCTTATGATTATCTTTTCCACTTCAAAGCAAAAACAAGCATGATAAGGGTTGACCTTGCTTTAAGTTACTTATATGGTTCCCCTCATTCGGGCGCTTAGCTCAGTTGGTAGAGCATCTGACTTTTAATCAGAGGGTCGTGGGTTCGAATCCCGCAG
>JAIESK010000038.1 GCA_019746105.1 Alphaproteobacteria bacterium | reverse complement strand
TTTCATATTTTTCTTTATCTTCTTCAGCCATTTTTTCAAGAAGGCTTAAGATCTTCTTAGTACTCGCTTTTTTAATAGAGCTTACCAAAGGACTCGTTTGCAAAAACTCTCTCGAGACGTTAAGGGGGAGATCACTTGAATCAACTATACCTCTTACAAACCGTAAATACCGGGGTAAAAACTGTTGCGCATCTTCCATAATAAAAACGCGGTTTATATAAAGTTTAAGTCCATAACGGGAATCTTGATGCCAAAGATCATAAGGAGCGCGGGAAGGGATATAGAATAAATTTATATAATGCTGTTTTCCTTCTATATGATTATGGCTCCAAACCAAAGGTTCAGAAAAGTCATGCGATAGATGTTTATAAAAAGCTTTATATTGATCTTCTGTAATATCGTTCTTAGAAAGTCTCCAAATTGCTGTTGCTTGATTAACAACCTCTTCTGCAGTAGCTTCAATAATATTATCTTCTGGTGTTTCTTTTGTTTCGGTTTCAGAAAGTGTTGCAACAGATTTTTCCATCTTAATCGGCCAAGGAATATGATCAGAGTATTTAGTGATAATGTTTTTTAATCTTAAATCCTCAAGGAACTCTTTATCTTCTGGCTTTATATGAAGAATAATCTCTGTTCCTCTTTGAGGTTTGTTGATGGTTTCAATAACATAATCGCCTGTGCCGGAAGATTCCCAATAGACCCCTTCTTCATCAGAAGCCATGGCTGCTCTTGTCTTAACAATTACCTTATCGGCCACAATAAAAGCTGAATAAAACCCCACACCGAATTGTCCAATCAAGTTTGCATCTTGAGAGGATTTAGTTTCAGTCAGTTTAGCAAGAAAGTCTTTCGTACCCGACTTAGCAATCATCCCAAGGTTTTCTATAACCTCAGCACGTGTCATGCCAATGCCGTTATCGATGATTGATAAGGTGTTATTCTCTTTATCAACTTTAATTTGGATTTTTAGATCTGTATCATCTTCATAAAGATCGGTTTGAGAAAGACCTAAAAAACGTAGCTTATCAAGAGCATCCGAAGCGTTTGAAATGAGTTCTCTTAGAAAGACTTCCTTATTGTTATACAAGGAATGAGTTACTAAATGCAGTAATTGATTAATCTCTGCTTGGAATTTTAATGTTTGTTTTTGAGGTTTCATCTTAACAACAATCTCCTATTCAAATGCATTAACTATTTGTTTTATTTTTAACCAATTTCTATAAAAATGATTCCTTATCTGTCAAGCAGCCTAATTCGTTAATAATTAAAATTAGAAAAAGAAGTTAAAAAGAAAAACATACTTAATAAAAACATAAAGTCTGATTATGAAAATTTTGAAGAGTTTTTGTCTTTCAATTGATTTTTAGACAGGAAAATCTGAGCTTTGCGTTGATGAGCAAGAGGTGCGTTTTGATCTCTTACAATGCTCTCAGCAACCTGAATAGCTTTTTGTGGAAGCGTTTTAAAAAGATGAGATTTATTTTCGTCGATAACTTCTAGGGCTAAAAGACGATTCCCTGCTGAAAGCTCGGGTGAATCATAGACCAAACTTAATAAAAATAAAGCAATCGCTTTTTTTTGACGTTTTTGTTTAAAGGAGCCGGGCGTTTTACTTAAGAACCCTAACAAAGCTTGTATGCTAATACCAAGGCTACTCTTTTTATGAGTAACATGCTCTAAAATCTGTTCTCCAGCCTTTATCTGCTGCTTTTCTTGTACTGAGGTTTTGCTTTCTAAAGAGGCAAGGACCGTTAATGCCAAAAGCTTTTCTTCAGAATTGTAAAAAGGGCTTTCTTTTAAAAGGTCAATGTAATCTTTTTGTTTTTTTGGCATAAACCTTTCCTTAAAAGCTTAATAACAAACCAACAATCATCAAAGCTGCAATTATAATTTCTTCATAAAACCCTCTAAAGAAAGAAGACTTTTTAAGAGGTAAAGATATTATAGAATTTTTATTTCTTCTCTTTTTTCGCATTTTTAAACCTTATGATTTTTAATTCCTCTTCCATTAAAGAGGAGAACCTCCCAAAAAATAAGTAGGAGAAACATGATAAAGATTAGCCAATTTTAACAATTCTTTTTGAGTTATCGGTTTTCTTCCATATTCATACTGCGTTAAATCTTCAACAGGAATATCTACGGCATTTGCTACATAAGTTAGAGCGAGTCCTAATCTATAGCGATGTTCTCTTAAGCGTCTGGTTAGATATTCAGTTCCATGAGTTATATAAACTGTCATTTTTATTGTTTTTTATTATGAATGTTAGAATTATTCTTCTAAAACTTTGAGCGCACCATAAATCCTCACTCTATTTTTTGCAAGTTTACAAATATTATCAATTTCAACTCATTTATTTCCGGATGTTTTTCCATAATTACTTATGGTTATTATGAATTGTGAGATTTATAGTATAATATTATTAAAATTATTTTATCTTTTTATCCTAACCAAAAAGATACCTCTATTCCCTAAAAAGAAAACAGTCTTTTAATCCTATAAGTGACCGCAAGAATAAGATCAGTGTTATCAATAATTCGGTGAGTATCATCTTCAATAACAGTAATAAGCTTCTTCAAAGTTTCTAGTTTTAGGCTTTCTTTTTGAGGATGAGTTCCCACGAGAGCCAATAAGCAAAGATGTAACTGCACAACTGAATCGTGTAGCTGGCAAGGATGTTATTGGGTTTCTTCATTCACCAAACCATTAATTTGATAAAAAGCATCGATTGCTTCTAATATCCCTAAGATTTCATAATCTTCTTTTAGCTTGTTGATTATACTCTGTCTTATGAGCAATTAAGAATCTTTCTATGTTGCTGACCTAAAATAACTTTTCTAGAATTTTTGTTTTAAGACAGTTTTTGCGTACTTCTTAATCTTAGCCTATCTCTTTTATAGCTAAACCTTCTAGGTTAAAATATTACGGATTTTCTAATAAAATTTAGCTAAGAAAATAGACAATATACTTTTAAAAAATAGAGAAATCTTGTATCTACCTGTAAAAACATTCCTATATAATCAAAAGTAAAGATTGCAGTATCTTTCTTCTAATCATCACCCTGTATAAAACAAGGAAGCCAGCAAAGCCTTTTTATGGTGATGTTTACAATGCCACTCTTAAAACTGATAAAAGATTTTAATACGGCTTAATCAAGCACTCAGCTGGAATCTTCCATTCTTTGCAAAGTTTCCAAATGATAGGAAGAGTTAATTTTTCTGTATGGTTTAAAATGTTGTTGGCTAATCTTTGTGATCCAGTCACCTTTCCTAAACCCTCTTCATCTTGATCTTTAAACCACATATAATATCGAATCGCTTCTACTGGATCAGGAAAATCAATCTGTTTCGTATCATTATAAAAAGCCATAATTAATTCTGATAAAATAACAAACTCATCATATTCAGGGGTTCCTTCTTTTGCTAGAAAAAGGTCTTCAAGTCTATCAACTGCAATTTGAAGATCCTCTTCAGTATAAATAGGCTTAATTGGCATATTTCCCTCATTAACTTCTGAAAAAGGAGAAGAGTTTTGAAAAACGCTTTTTGAAATGGACTCAATAGATTTAATAAAAAGAATTTGGCGAGAAGCTTTAAAAATAGCTTTTAAACAATAACGATCAGCAACAATCTCAAAATTGATTTCCTCATCTTTTTTTATTTTAACGTTTGCAAAGAATTTTAAAGCCTCTCTCCCCTCTTGCCATGTTTGAGATTTAACTTCATAAAACCAAGTTTTTAGTGCTTCTTCTGCATCGGGATATTTCTGCCAAAAATCTATCAATAAGGATGAGTTAATTATTTTCATTTCAAGTTACTGCACCTTTTAAAGTTTGATCTTTCGATCCCATTCCGTGAATTTAATCACAATTATAGTATTTATATTCACAGTGCAATTTGTCAAGAATAAAACTTTCTGCTTAAGCTTTGGCATATTTTCAATTGAGAGTAGGCTTTGGTTAAAGTGACTAGTGCATTAATAAAGCAGCGCATTGAAATGCGACTTGCGCAGGTTGGCATGAGTGCCTCTGCTCTAGAACAAAAAGCCGGATTATCATCAGGTGCTGTCAGAAGTATTCTTTTAGGAAGATCTACGAATCCAACGATCAACACTTTAACAGCAATTGCTCAAGTTTTAGATTGTTCCATTAGTGACCTAGCCGAAGAAAAATCCCCTTCTATTCCTAGCCTTGATAAGTTTACGAATAAAAAAGAAGCCTTACCGTGGAAATCAGATGTCTTCTTAAAAGCCTTAAACCTTGTAGAGAATGATTTAAAAAGAAGAAAGTATCAACCTAATTTGGATGAAATTCTTTTTTTCATTAAAGAGATCTATGCTTACAGCCTTGAAGATAACAACCAAACCATAGATGAAAAATTTGCCCGTTGGTTAATTGATAAAAATATCAAAATCTACTAATTAGCAATAGAAATGGCTAATCTTTTGTTAAGATTATCAAGGTATTGTTTTGCAATGGCTTTGTTTTTTATATAACAATTAGATTTTCAGCATTTCTATATTATCTTCTTTGTTTTGAATCCATGATAGATGCCTTGGTTTCAACAGCCTCATGTAGACCATATCCTGCCTCAAAAGAAACAATAGCAACACTAAAAGAACTAAATCTTTTAAAAGATGAGAATGAAAAAAAGAGAGGGGCTAAATGATTTTTTCTTTCTCAATCCCCCCCTTCTCTTTCAATCTTTATTTTTGCGATTTATTGACAGAGTCTTTTAACTCTTTACCAGCTCTAAAGACAGGGCGGTTACTGGCTGCAATTTTAATCTTCTCACCTGTTCTTGGATTACGACCCTCTCTTGCTGTTGATTTTTGAATAGCAAAAGTGCCAAAACCAATGAATCGAACCTCTTCTTCTTTTGTAAGAGACTCTTTTATTGCCTTTAAAACTGATTCAACAACTTTTTGTGCATCAACTTTTGTTATTTTAACTGCATCAGCGACATAATCAATCAGCTCGAATTTACCCATTGCCATCCTATTTTCTCCTTAATTTTCCTAACATACTTGAGGGAGCTTCATTTATAAAAAGAACAAGAATTTAAAGCAATATGGAATCGCAATACAAAATTCATTACTAATGGTATCTGTTGCAAACTTAACCTAACTTATTATTAAGCTTTTTGGGGGATAACGTTTTTAAAAACCCCATCTTTTTCCGCTTTCAACTCAACCACTAACTGTGCACTTAAAGTGTTTGCCTAAAAACTAGACACAACATCTGAAAATCCAGATACCTTCATAATTGTACGGAGTTACGTGTTTGTAAAAATAATTTAGAAGCAGCTGACTTCTTACACATTGATTCTTGAAAACACTCTTTTAATATGTTTGAGATCTTGTTGTTTCGTTAGTAATTTTCTTCTTCATGAGAATTTAAGAAGCGCAAAGCTGGACATACAATCTTTTATAAGACTCACAACGACCATGCTTCTTGAATTAATCCATTTACCAAAGCAGGATGACTCTGCACAGACATAAAGTGATTGCCTGTTGCCGCTATTCTCAAAAGAGTTCGACCAGCCGGCAAAATACCAGCTGCTCCAGGAATATAGGTTATAATTTCTCTTGTAACTGAATCAACAAAATAGCAAGTAAACCCCCTGTCCGGGTGTCTTGTGTCTACGACAGCTAAAATATAATCTGGAAACTTTCTCAAAAATGCTTCAATAGTTGGATCATCTGCCCACTCTCGATCTCTAAAAGCTTCACCTTGTACTTGAAGACGCAAACTATCTCTAGGGTTTGTTCCTACTGGAATACTTCCAATAAAAGGATGGCCATGTAACTGCAACTGGTGGACAACCGCATCATAAAAGCAATTACCTCTGTCTTCCACATCATAAATGCCCCATCCGGTAATAGTTCGAGGCTCTATCGCTCCAGCTTTTTCACCATCTTTAAGAGAAGCCTTAAGTGCTACCTCTTCCCCTTCGTACTCAACTGCTCCTCCTGTTCCACTGTTTGTACCCGTTTTCTTCTCTTTCCCTACCGATAAAAGATTATCCAAGGTATTGGCTCTTCGCATCAAAAGCTCTTTTATCTTTTGGGCAATTTCAAGTCTTCGAAGCTGAAGGGGATTATCTTTTATATTGTCTAAAGCTCTCTTTGATGGATTAAAGAGTTTATCTATATCCTCATAACTATGAGGAGCAACAAGTAAACCTCCCTTCGGGTATGCGCCAATTCCTTCTTGATTAAGAGCTTCTACCAGCCAATGAATGAGAAGATGCCCTTCTTTTTGACGAACAGTTGTTAGTTTTGTCGTTTTGTCTAGCATCCTCTTGCTTCCTGGGACAGAACCTCCATGCGCCATGGGATGCATTCCATCCCATTCTGCTAAATCTATAGGATCACCATACATATCAAGAATGGGAACTCTGTCCAGGCTATTCGTTGGCTTTTGCGGATGTACAAGTAAATGCCTTAAAGAATATAGATTGTGACCTTCATTGTTCAAGTGCACAATCCCTAATTCCATAAAATCGAGTAAAATAAGATTTGTTAATAGTGACGTATTATTTCTGGCAATTTCTCCTGTAAACCACACTGCACAGAGGCTAGGAATAAAATATAGTTCTGGATTATCAAGTCGACCACCTCTTAAAACATGCCTCATATAAGTGGCAATCATCATGTCAGGCACAGGAGTTTCAGTTCTAGCACGATAATGTTTTAAAGCTTTTGAAAAATCATTGTAGCTGGGGCCTTTAGCGGTTTGACCAAAACTATGAAGAGGACGAAACATAAACTCTTGAAGACCTCCAGAAGTACGCTTTTTAAGCTCTTTCAGGGTATAAAATGTCTTAAATTTTTCTGCATCTTCCGCATGGAACATTTGATCAATTTGTGTGAAAAATGGGCTTAATCCCACTCTCCCACCACTTCTACCAAACAAATCTCCAAAAAAGATTGGAACTTGCACATTGCCTCTGAACCTTAGCCTTTCAAGTGTAAACTGAAAAGTAAGTTCATATTCTTCAAGATCATCTCGGGGGATAGAAGAAAAAGCAACATCTTCGGCTGGAGAAAGAGGTTCCACCCATGGATCAGATGCTTTTTCTTTGATGCCAATTGAAGTACCAACGTTATAAAAAGGTATATCCAAACGCCCTTCAGCTAAAACTCTAGGCCTATAAACGGAGGGAAGAGCCAGCACATAACACAACAATTCATTTTTGCAATAAGTTCCTCCCTGCCCTTTGTAAAGTAATAAAAAAAACCTTTTTTTAAGAAATTCTATTTCTACATCAGAAAGGCCTGAAAACCAGGTACAGAATTTACGAACATACAAAGAATCATGGCTTCTATGATTAAATACTAAAAAATCTTGTTTAGTGTCATGTAAAATATTTTCGCCTACTCCATGGTCGCTGATATAGAGATGTTCTTTATCTTTTTTAAAATTTTTAATTCTTACAAATCGCCCTCCAATCCGAATCCACCAACCTGAGATTGGCTCGGGCGTTATAGCTAAATAACGACCAACCCATAACCACCCAGAAGCACTAAAATCTGGTTCAATATATTCAGGAAGAATATGAGGATCATAATCAGGCCCAATAAAACGAGGTACACCTCCAATCGCCCCTTTAATAGTTCTCATTATAGCTTCGTATTCTCTAAAACCACGACTCATAAGAATTGGGTTTGGGCCCACTTCATAAAAAGTATCTAATAATCTTTTTAAAAGATTTGCGTCTATACAAAAATGTCGTGCCGCGGCTGCATACCATGTTTTTGTTAACCTCTCGAACTCTCCTTCTATCTGCTCTTCATATGTATTGTAATCCGGCTTTCTTCTAGGCACTGTTACGGGGACTTCGACCATACCCATAACATTCTGAGCGATTTTAACAATTTCGTGTAGGTCAAAAGAAATTTCATCATCACTGCTTTCAGAAGATGGTGGAATTATTAACCGAGAATAAATGGTTGCTGCTATGCGGTAAGGGAGCTCAGGTATGGGCTCATCTGATCCTCTTGATTCCGTAATTAAAAACCCCAAGAAAACTATAAGAAAAGATGTTAAAAACTTATAGAACATTAGCATTTCTATCAATTTTCAAATTTTTTGGATTTTAACAAGCTGCTATGATCTATCAAAGTTGAAAGTTTTTTAAAAACTTGATTTTGATAGAATATTACTTTTATTGATTTTATTTTGAGCTTAATAGTTCATCTCAAATTGTAATCAAATTATCCGTTACTTCATTCAACGTTTACTCTCTTTTCATCTCTTTCCTTTCCAAACAAAAATTGTTTTCCCAAAGATTCAATTTCTTCCGTTTTCTTTGCTTCATTGGGAACAGAAAGCTGAGTTCTAAACATCCCAAGCAAAGTGTAAGCTTTTTTCTTTTGGTGTTCATCTTTTTGCAAATCCCCACCGATTTCAATTCCCAGTTTTGCAGTAACTCCAGATCTTACTAAAAGGCCTCCAAGCTGGATCAAAGTGTGAACTCTGGCTTTTCTTTGCTGGGTCATTTCCCTTGAAAATTGGAACTGCAATCTATAAATCCTTTTCGTGAGCTTCAGCAGCTGACTCTGTGTTTTGTTGAGACTTTCGAAAGGTATGAGTTGAATTTCTCCTCCTGTTGCTGCTGTTGTTGTTCTTTTTATCAGCTTCTAAAAAACCCTTTCCTTTGGTTTGCCAATTTTTGATACTGTCCTTTTTTTGTTGGAAAGCTTCTACTGTCTCAAGCAGTGATCCTATGAGTATATTTGTTGGTAGAGAATCAGCGTTTAGTTTTTTAATTACTTTTGCTAAACCATGCAGATTCCTCTCTTCTAGGTGTTTCTTTTTTTCTTGAAGAGCTTTAATTTTTAAATCAATTTCAGAAACTTTGCTTATGATTGTCGTCATGCTTTCAGTTCCTATCTGTAATAAGGGTTCCTTGTATACAACTTTGATCTATAAATAATTTATAGCAATATTTCTTCTGTATATCAATACAAGAAGTGGCAAAAACTAAAAAATATAAGCTTCTTAAGTGGAGTGACGGAGGAACGAAACTTAAGCCCTAGAGTCATAATGAGATTTTGGAAAAATCGATTTATGCGCGCTTATATGTTGGTAACAACATAGCTTGAAATTGCGACTTCTATTGGTTATAGTATAGCTATTATGGCAATATATCATTTTTCAGTGAAAGTTCATTCACGAGCCACTGGAAGAAACGCAGTGGCAGGAGCAACCTATCGCCACGGACACAGTATGATGGATGAGAGGTCTGGTAAGATTTTTACTAATGCAACCCATCAAGATGTTGAACACTGCGAACTCTCCATTCCAGAAAACCCTCCCAAATGGGTACAAGAACTACTTGTAGGAGATATTCATAAAAATTCAGAAAAACTTTGGAATGCTGTGGAGCAGTTTGAAAAACGGGTTGATGCTCAAGTTTATAGAGATATTGAATTCTCTCTTCCTCATGAATTAAGTTCTGAGCAAAGATTGGAATTAGCCAGAGAGTTTATTAAGGATAATTTTACATCCAGAGGTATGATTGCCGATTGGTGTGTGCATAACCATTTTGATGAGAAAGAAGAAATTGAAAAACCCCATGTCCATGTCATGCTCACTTTAAGAGAAGCTGTAGAGAGAGATTCAACAGTTCTTCAAAAACTTAAATCTTATATGGGATTAGGAAGCATTTATTCCGAGATGGTTTTTGGTCTTAAAGTTGTTGAATGGAACTCTAAGATTTTGCTTTGTCACTGGAGAGAGAAATGGGCTGAGTATGCTAATGCTCATTTAGCAAAAACAGGACTTGATATAAAAATCGATCATCGAAGTTATGAAGATCAAGGGATTGAGCTTCTTCCCCAACCCAAACTGGGTAAATCTGTTAACGAGATGAGCAGTAGAGGTGAATATGTGGATCGCTTCCTTGAGATGAAAGCCGTTCAACAAAAAAATAAAGAGTTAATCAGAGAAAACCCTTCCATTGTCTTAGATTATATCACGCGCTATCAATCCACCTTTACACGTCAAGATATTGCAAAAGTGGTAAATCGTTATATTGATGATGCTAAAGAATTCCAATTGATTTTAGGGCAAATAGGAGCCTCAGAACAGTTGGTAACGTTGAGTGCTAATGAACAAGGAGAAGCCTTAAAACTCACAACGAAAGATATGATCCGCCTTGAAAAACAAATTGTCGAAATGGCAATCCATAGCGCCTTACAAGCTTCTTGCCCTCCTTCTCTTTCCTCAATCGAATTATCTCTCAATAAGGGACATGAAAAGCTTAAAGAACATGGGGATATATCACACGGTGATTTATCACGTGGTGGTTTATCCAATGATCAAGTTCATGCCATTGAGCATATGGTCTCTGACGGACAACTCAAAGTCATTGTTGGGTATGCTGGTGCCGGCAAAACGACCTGCTTAGACATTGCCCAAGAAATTTGGCAAGAGTCAGGTTATCGAGTTGTTGGTGCAGCACCAACAGGAAAAGCCGCTTCTAATTTACAAAGTATTGGCATTGCTTCAAAAACCCTTCATAAATGGGAACAAGAATGGAAACGGGATCGAGAGCAGCTTAACAAAAACACGGTTCTCATTCTTGATGAAGCCGGTATGGTTGATAGTCAAAAGCTGCATTTTCTGTTAAAAGAATCGAAAGAACAAGGATTTAAGCTTGTTCTCGTGGGAGATCCTGAGCAATTACCTCCAATTGAAGCAGGCGCTCCCACACGCGCTATTATGGAAACAGTCGGATTTGCTGAACTTTCAACCATTGTAAGGCAAAAGGTTGAGTGGCAAAAAGAAGCCAGTCAGGATTTAGCAACCCATCAAACAGAAAAAGCCCTAGAAACTTATCATCAAAATAGTGCTGTTCATTACACTCAAGAGGCTAAAGATCACTTGATTCAAGATTGGATGGAGCATGTAAAAAGAGATGCGATAGAAAAATTGACTTCCCCTCACCATCCTGTCTCTACATCTTTGATTCTGGCCCATACCAATCAAGATGTAAAAGAGCTTAACATCTTAGCCAGGCAAGCAATGCAAAAAGAAGGCCTTCTGGATGATTATAAATATAGGTTTACCATCTCAAAACCCCTTAACCTT
>JAIESK010000033.1 GCA_019746105.1 Alphaproteobacteria bacterium | reverse complement strand
GACTTTCTGTTGATACGATCCTTAAACCAGAAGATCGCTTTCCAATAGATGGAATTCTAGCGTTAATCATACCAGACCAAGTAAAAGCCTATGTGGAACAATTTCGTTCTGTTGGTGGGTATGAGACCTATATACCGTTTCGCCCCGGCGCACAATGTCCTGTAGATATACTTGCCTCCCTAGGTCAAAAGAGAATTAATATCTTTACTTTTAAAGAAGAGGAGAAAAAGTTACAGCTCCCTAAAATTGCAGGAACAGGAACAGAAGCTGCCATTAATATTTTACATACAGGCAATCACTTTACGAGACTTTTCTATCCAACTGAAAGCGATATCTCTTTCCGCCAATGTGAGCAGATATGGACAAATTATTTACTATATACCGGAGGGTAGGACTAAGCGAGCTTAAAGAGCGCCAATATGGAGGTGAATAAAGAGCTCACAATTAACGGGGAAGAAGCATGCCATGAAAATTAAAAAATTAGGGATCGATATCACTAAGAGAGTTTTTTAATTTCCTGAGCGGGTGCAAAGGGAAAGCCTATTTTAAATTAGGAGCAAATTTTAAATATACCCCCTTGCTTAATAGACACAGAAGCTTGGTAGGTTAAACCATTGTCTGACGTTAAAACTCTTATTAGTTCACTAAAAGCGTTGGATTTGAGCTGAGACGATTTTTGTAATGAAGATGTTTGTGAGAAATAATCCTCTCTAGTAAAAGAGGTTGTTGCCCGCGGATGAAACAAAGCATTTTTGTGTCCCCGAGCTCTTGAATTTGTGGGGCTGTGAGGAGTTTTTCTTTCATTTGACTAACGGATTCAGAGCCGGCTCCCTTGAGGAAATCCCCATATTCACGGGCAGCGTTAGTGCGAGTAACAATGGTTTTATCTCCCATCAAGCTTGAAGCCCAGGAAGCCGTTGAACTATCCGTCCTACCAAGGTTAAAAACTCTCACCGTTGCAGAAGAGCCAAAGATCACATCCGTTTCCTTTCCCCATACGGATTCAATGGAGGATTTATCTTGAGCGACCATAAAAGCTTCGATGCCGGCTCCTGCAGCTACAGTCACAATGTTAATGAGCTGACGCATGGCGCCAAGACGCGGAAACTCATCCAGCATGAGAAGTATTTTTTCTTTTGGGTTTTTGTACCCTGACTGTCTGATGATCGTTCCCAAGACAATGTTTGTAAAGAGACGTAAGAACCCTGACATGGTCTCGATCATATCCAAAGGAATTACACAAAAAAGATCGATTTTGTTATCCAAAAGCTCATCAAAGGAGAAAGTATTTGAGTTGTTTGAGTGATTTGAATCATTCGAGTCCCTTGAATCATTATGGGGTTGCAGAAAAGCTTTGTTTTTCTCATAGCCAATCCAGGAAAGGTTACGTTTAATGGTCGTAAAGAAGGACCCTCTTTCTTCTTCTCCTGCTGAAAGAATAGTTGCTGCCATTTTAGCTGGCCTTCCTTCCAGAAATTCCGGATGCTTTGTCCAGATTTTAAGCTGATTGATAAACTCAGGCCCACATACAAAATCATAGAGTGTGTTGAGGTTAAAGTTTTGCTTTGGCATTGTGTGTAGAATGACTTCAAGGGTCACTTGAAGGATATCGGCTGCGATTTTGTAAAAATGCTGGTTATAAGGTGTTTCTGGCTCTAAAAGTCCTTCAATAATAATGTGCGAGTCTCTCTCAAATTCTTCTGGCCTTATATAATCGAGAGGATTCCATTGCCATTGATTTTGCTCAACCACATTGAAAGGATTGAGAACTACAACCTTACGGCCTTTTCTTTGTCTTTCTCTTTGTGTCATGGCAAAGAGCTCTCCCTTGATGTCCAGAACAGCTACAGGGCCTTCATGATCAAGAATTGCTGGCAAAACGCAAGAAACGCCTTTTCCTCCTTGAGATCCTGAAATCACCACATGATGCCCTGAAAGCCAACCTTTGCTGGGATTAGGCAAATATCTTAAAATTTTTCCATTCGTTCCTTTTTCATGTAAAGGAACACCTAAGGGAAGCCCTTCTTTATTTTTAAGGAGTTCTTTTTCTTTGTTTCTCTCTAAAAACCCTGCCACCCAAGGACCTTCTTTAACCCGATAGGAGCGATCTAAAAAGAGACGCCTTCCAGGAACAAGACACAAGAGATGAAAAAAATAACAAAGGAGTAAAATAGGAATGCTTGTAAGCCCTAACCATATTCCATAAAATTCGTATTGAGTTTCAAGTCTTCTCTGTAGCCATGAAAATATCAGTCCCATAGCCTTATCTGGATCATAGGAGAGGGCTAATTTTGAATAAATTAGCTTACCCTCTAAAAAGGTCATATAAAAGGGCTCTAAACTTAGAATAAGAGTGATAAAAAAGAGCCCATAAGCTATAACCTTAATAATTTCCATGAGTCTCGCTCCCAGAGGAAGCAAAAGACATGAAAGAACCGTCAAACTGAGAAAGAACGTCAATATCGCCTTTGATTGAAAGTCCAGTGCTGGAAAAAGTGATGGCAAAAACATCCACCCCATCATTCCCAAAGCAAATGTCAGAAGTGGTATAGATTGCCGGATCCAGGTAAGAATTTGCATATTTACGTCTCTTCTAAGGAATGTTAAGGGAATCAGGAGGAAGTTTTAGGGCAGCGTCAGCAACATCCTTCCCTACACTGGAAACGCCTTCAACTGCACTCACAGCTAGATTCTTCAAGGCTGTTCCTCCTAGGGTTTTTTCCTGTGATGCCTTTTCTGCATCCTGAAGAATTTGCTTTTGTTGAGCAATCTCGTCGTTTCCTTTATCTATTTTATCATCCGTATCCTTAATCTGGTTTAAAACAGCTTTTTTAACCGAATCGTCTTTTTGAGTACTTTCCTTATTTTGCTGATCAAAAGATGACTGGGTAAATCCTGCAGCTTGTGCTTGATTTTGAACGCCTTCAATGTCGGAAAGGCTTTGTGCTTGCAGATTAGTACTCTTTCGTTGTTGCTGAGCTTGGGCTTCATATTGAGTGTTGAGAGCTGATTCTGCTCCTACGCCATTGATGCTTTGGAGAGAGTATTGGGGATTTTGTTTTTGGAAGCGTTTGAGATAAATAGCTCTTTCTTCTCCACCATTTTCAAGAATACGGCGGGCTTCTTTATAGCCGACTTGACCTCTGTCAATTTGCCCTCCCGATGAGCCATTAGGTAGATTTACCGGCTGATGGGCAATAAACTCTAAAACTTCTTGAGTAAGTTCTTTGGTAATGGTGATCCCCTTGCTTTGACTAGAGCTTATATCTTTCGAGAGAGTTTCCACTTTACTTTGAGCGATAGCCGCTTCCTCTCTTAAGCCTTTCGCCTGATTTAGACTTGAAAGAGCGCTATTATCTAAGTCAGAGGCTTTTATATGATGGGTACCTTCTGCCAGGGACTTTGCTGCAGAAATGACTTTCTCGGTGCTTTCTGAATACCCTATTTGATCTGCAATAGAGGAAGCCTCTTGAAACGCTTTTTGACGAGCAGCTGTGCTTGAGAAGCTTCCTCTTGCTCCCACGTCTAAGAATGCAATACCTCCACCCAAACCTACACCAAGTGCAGTTTCCACAGCTTGTATTTCATCTAATCCCTGCCTTTGTTGAATTTCTTTAACAAAATTATTGAAATTCTGAAGGCTCTTAGCCTCAGAAGCATTTATATTTTGGGTATAGTCCTCACCTTTAAAGTGTTCTGTGCCCAATCGAGAGACAAAGTTTGTTGATGTTTGAAGAGCGGATTCCGTCGCCTCACTGGCCGCAAGGTTTTTTGTTTGAGACACAGTTAAGGCATTATTGAGACTTTGCTGCTCAGCAAAACTTGTATTTTCAGTCCCCATGATTTGAACACTTAAATGAGACATAGCTTGATCATTAAAAGCCTGGGTACCACTCGCAAAGGTATTACTCTCAATACCTGAAGGGCTCATAGCTTTAAATTGGGAGGTATTATAGCTTGGACTTGTATTGTGCTGAAAGGCAGAGGTGTTTTGATAGGCTTGAGTGCCAATACTCACATTGCCGAGACTGATGTTACCAGAGACGGTTTCAGAAGCGGCGCCACTGGCCGCACTCTGCATGGCGGAGCCAAGATGCTGAGCCAAGCCCACAAAAGCCCCTGCTCCTTGTTTGAGGATGCCATAGGAGATAAAGGGAATGCTCACCGAAAGCCAAGCAGCTAAAGTCACCATGTCCGCATTAGCATTTATAATGGCGGAGGAGTTCAAAAGGGTCAGTCCTGAATGACCCATTAAACTTGTAGTCTCTGACTTTCCATAGAGGGTCATAATCAAATTTAAAATGGCATAAAGAGGCGCCCACAATTGAGTCCAAGCAAGAATCCCAAAGTAGGTCATCAGCACTTTGTATCCATTCGGCAACAGCGCTAGGACCACAATAAAAATAAAGAGTCCATAGCTTAAAGCCTCAATGACGTTCTTAAACAAGGGCAGTGTTCGTGCGGCAACCTCTCCGGCAACTGCATAGGCAGAGCGTTGCTGAAGAAGCGCTCTTGTAGCTGCATAGTTGGAAGGAGACCCTAATTCAGAGAGTTTGTTATTACTGGCGTCTTCAATAGCATTGATCATCATTTCTTGTTTGAGAAGATTGGAGGCATTTTCAGCAATGTCCGTCATAAGCTGATAGCCATTTTGAAGGTTTGTAAAAAAAGAAGCTTTTGATAAGTTCTGATTCTGAACACGATTGCCATAAAGTGCTGTTGCCTTGTCAATTTCAGCATTCCATAAGTTAGAAAGGCTTTCAGCACCTTCTCTACAAGTGACAATAGTTCCAGGGTTGTGAGCTGCTTTATAAAGAAAGCCGAGTACAGGAGAGGCCTGTGTTCTCACAAGTGCCCAGATATCAGGTGTATTCTGAAGATCAGTGAGGGTATATTTATGACCAATCATGGCATCATAAACAACGCATTGATTCACAAACCGTTCCATATTGCCCTTAAACTCAGGGTCCACGATCCGAAACTGCCCTATTTGACTCATCAATGAGGAAGCAAACACCGTTCCAGTCTGGTGGTAGGGCATATAATCAGGCAGAGTAAAAACCGACTCCATTTGTTCTGTGATGCCTCGCCCGACTTGACTTACCAGACTTGCAAAAGCCCCTAGGGCAAAAGGCACGTGATCAACCTTTGCTCTCATTTTTGTGAGAGGATCATGAATAAAAACCGTTGTTTTAGGCAAAAAGAGAAGATTGGTTGCAATCACAACCCATAAAAGCCACTTTAAGCCTTCTTCTAAGCTGCTACGCACCAGCATGAGAATCAGCATATAGACTGACCCTACCATTAATCCAATGCGGATGAGGGGCATCACCAATCCTGTATGATTAGTCTTAAATAACGCGGCTATCCCATTAAAGACCAGGACAAAGAGCTCACCGCCTCCATAGGTGGTAATAACATGATCCATATCATTCGCTCCCGCTCATGACAATCATCAGTAATCGGTAATCAGTGATCAGATAAAAGACTGAAAGGACTGAAACGACTGAGCTTCTATGGACGTTTTCTGAAGTTTGAAGCATGTTTTTTCTTTTTTCCTTTCTTAATTCTGATTTCTAATCACTGCACGCTCCGCGTGCCCGAGGAAATGAACATGTTCTGCAGTTTAGATTCGACCTGCTGAGTTCTCTCTATTAAATCAAGAGTGATCGACATTTGTTCAAAAAGAGCTGTTCGTTTGGCATAGAGAAGCTTTCTAGAACTTGCAATGCCGGCTCTTAGTTCTTCAATCATACCGTCGTTGATTTGGACCTTTTTAAGCTGAGTCACGCTGTCCCAGACAAGGGACATGACCTCATCCAGGTACTGTAGGAGAATATCATGGGCAATGGCTTCACTGAATTCTGTGACACTAATGGGATTTCCTCCATTTTTAAAAGCGACCTCCACGGCGATAATCTTTAAAATAGGAATCATGGTTGAATTAATAAACCCTTGCTCTTCTTCAGAAAGTCTTCCGTCAACACGGACTTTCTGTGAAATAGAAACGAGTATGTTCTGAACTTTTGAAGAAAGAGCGCTGACTTGGGGTAAGTGTACACTCTGTAATGTAGGGTTAAGACACCCATCTTCGTTTTGATTATCACACCTATAAATCTGAACAGGGACATTGCCTGTCAACAAGGCTGCTATCAATTGAGGATCATGGCTTTTTGAAGGAAGGACTTTAACCTCTGTTCCGTCTCCAACACGTCTTGAAACAATAGTGCCGGAGAGGGTCATAAAGAACTCAGCCAGTTCTCTATTATGAGCTAAAAAGCCATTCTTTAAAATGGCTTTCCAAGCCACATTAAACTCATAACCCAACATATCTTTAAATCCTGGTCTTTCAGCTTTCCGGTTTAAGACAACTTCTCTTTGGACTTCAGAACCGCATTTTTGACGTCCTTGAGCCCAATCGGTTGCAATGCCCAGATCCTTACTCATGGCATTACAAAGCAATTGAGAACTGGCATCAGATTGAGGCCAAACACCGCCTACAAGGGTTGCTGCCGCCTCACAAGAGTTAATGCTTTGATTGGTCATCTTTTGGACTTTAGCCAAAAGATCATCAAGTACACTCTTAATTTGAGGCGTTACAGTTGCTAAAGCTAGGTTAAAGGCATAGCCACTTGCGTTACTTCCAATGTTCCGTAGAAGGGTGATAAACTGCTGGGCATTGATATAGCTAAACCCACCCATAAAGAGATCAATACCCCCACACCCAGCACGATAATGGGGCAGTTGCAGTGAAAGCAAATCCGCATTATTGACTTTCGATCGGGCAAAGAGGCTTCCGCCAGTATAAAAGCCTCCTGTTTGATCTTGATAGCCTCCTCCCTCTGTGACGTTATGGGCCACGCCAAGAGTGTGAAAAGCTCTTTCAAGATTTGCTTGCATGCCATGGGCTAGAGAGCTTCCTATCAAGAGGAACATTAAGGAAAACTTCGCCCAAAAAAGTTTTGGTCGAATGAATTCGGTCCAAGTGAGCTTGCCCCCAATGAGGTTGGTTTCAATAGTGTTGGTTTTTTGTAAAGCCATTGATTTTAAAAAAATAAAAATCATCGCCGCATCTTCCTTATTGATGTACTGTTACGTTTAGCCATCCGCTCAAACTCTTTCTCTCTGCCATGCACATTAAGAAGAAAGAGCCACCTTTCTAGATCCCTTTGAACTGCCTCCCTGTTCTTATAGGGATCTAGAAATTTTTTTCTCAGGTTTTGTGGGATGAATGCTTCCTTCATTTTTTTACACCGTCACGAGTGACCCTTGAGCTCAATGATTGCGTTAAAACATCAATTCTTTCTTCAATTTCACTTTCAGAAACCAATCCATAAGCCAAAGGAATCATTTGTCCTGAGATTGGGTGAAAGGCAATGAGGGCGGGGACATGGGACACTTGAAGACGCGCTGCCATGCCGTTGTCTCGTCTTGCCTCAGGGAATTCAGTCAAGGTGCTTCCGTCTAGAGAAACACCCAGGACAGACCAACCATGCTTTTTGGCAAAATCTTTTACAACGGGAGCAAAATGATGGCAGTAGGCACACGTGCCTTTAAAGAAGAAGAAAAGTCCATATTCTTGCGCTAAGGTTTTAATACGTTTTGTAATGTCTTGATGTCTCTTCTGATAATAAATGTGCCGAGCATTCTGATCGACAGGATGAATTAAGGTTTCGTCCAGAGCAGGTGTTTTCATCACAACTTTCTTCCATGCTTCTGAAAACCGCTGACTTTGATCCATCAACGTTTTTTGGGCGAGAATGTAAGTTATGATATTCTCATGAGAAGGTTCGAGAATAGCTGTATGAAGCTTTGTCTCGAGCTCCTTGCGCTGAGCCTCAATTTTCTCCGTTGAGGATGGAGAAGAGAAAGGAGAGCTCTTGCCGGAGGGATTCTCCTTTCGCTCTTCTATTTTGTTGTCTCTTGAAAACTTCTCATACCAATGCCAACCTTCTGCATGGCGTTCAAAGAATGCAGTACTCATTACACAGTGTCCAGAATTCAGAAAAAAGAAAAACGTAACAATTTTCAAAATCGCACTAAGACATCTTAGAGATCCCCATCTCTCAATAAAAATTCTGATAACTGATAACCGATTATTGATCACAGATTACGCCTCAGGCCTTTGTGGGGCTTGCTTTGCTGTGCTGGAACTCGCTCCCGAAGGATTTAATCCTGAAGGACTCGCCCTCGAGGAGTTGTGCCCCGGGGGACCGAGTCCCCTTTTGATAGTATCTAGACGTTCTCCTATCTTTTCGCTCATTCCTTGCAGTTTTTGAGGCTTATAGTTTTTCATGAGATCTTCAAAAGCTTCAGATAAGTCCAGCTTAGAAAAGTCAATACGTTGGACTTCTTTTATGGTAAAACCTCTGCAGAGAGGCTCCTTGGGATTACCCCAACCAAGGTTAATTTGTCTCCTTCCTTGTTCATGAAAAGCTTTAAGAAGCTTTGATCCAAAACAACAAAAGGAAGATTTCTTCTTAATGCATTTTCCTAAAACTTTTTTAGCGCAATAGGTGCCTACATAATGACACAGTCGGGATTTTCGTTTTTCTTGAAGAAGTTTTTCCCCTGCACTACATCCTCCAAGACCGATACTCTTGCCCCAGCCTTTTCCCGATCCGCAGCAATCTTTAAAACTCAAGATGTGTTTTGAACATTGATGCTCTTCTCCCGTAAAGATGGAATTGATTTTTCCTTGCATGTCTTTGAGGAGACTCAATTGAGCTACGGAGGCCATCATCTCATTGTTAGCTTCAAAACTTTGATCTCTGCAGCTTCCATCCAAACAGAAAGGAGTATTGCCTCCTGTAATTTGATAAGAGTTTTTACCTACTCCTTTGCATTGGTAGGTCTGAGTGTAAGCAACACAAGTATTACCTACACTTTTTTTGCAGACAGAGTTGATCTGAACGCAACCTCTGGCTCTTAAAAGTCCGCAATTATCTTTTGTAGGAAACTCACAAGCATAGGTGAGTTTTTCTTCCCAACACTCTTTGGTAATGGGGATGCCTTCAATGATCCGCGTTTGAGGTCCTTGAGTACATTCTTTCGTATCATAGTAGCAAAGCCGTTGATCAACACGTGATTCTAGTTTTTCGCAATTTGAAATCCATCTATCGGGAAGGATTTTGTAAGAATCTTCTTCATAAGTGATTTTAATGCGCGGCCTGCAGTCATACCAACTTCTCTTATTGGCTAGATCCTTATGTGTATAGCCTTTATGATTAAGTAGAAACCCGTGCTTTATATACTTTTTCCCTCGTTTAATAAGTCCCCTTTCGATTTTAACTTCTTTGATTGCATCTACTGAAAAATCTAATGAGGGAAGATGAACACAGCATTCATGCCTCTTCTGACTAAGCTCTTGCATACAGGCTTTATAAGGGACTGTAATCTCTCCTCTGTTATTATAAAGACCATAAGCAGCATTTCTCAAAGTTTCACAGGCAAGATGTATGTGTTTCTTTTTTCCTTTAGGTAACCACAAATGAAAGTTAGTCTCGAGTTCCTTTCTAATTTTTATTTTCCGTACTTCCACAATGAGTTGACGCGTACAGTTTTCAAGGGAATCATCACCTGGCTCTTCGCAAGTGAGGATTTCATCCTTATTCCCTTGATGATATTCAACAACGTGAGTTCTTTTCCCACCAATGGTTTGTAACGGGGACGCCATAATTTTCTGAGATTCGGTGATCAGAGAATCTTTTGAAGAATCAATTTTAACTTGAGGCCGGGAATCAGCGCTGTGATGAAGCATTTGACTGACCGGGTCAGAGTGACTCAGGCTTTGAGCGTGTCCATTAAGATCTCCGCTTTTGAGTTGAGATGTTTTTGAATGGCCAGCATAAAAAGGATGCTGTCCTGCCTCAATCTTTTTTGCCCCCAATTGACTCAAAAAGTCTTTAGCTATTTTGTCTCCTGACTTAAGGTTAGCTGTTGGGCTGGCAAAAACAAAAGAAGGGAAAAAGCCGATCCAACAAAAAATTAAGAGAGTGCCCTTCTTCATTTTAAGTTTTCTCTCTCTAAGTGAGTATTTGCTAAAAGAGATTGGGCTTCGTTCTGCAAATCACCTTCTTTTGCAAAGGCCTCTAAGGCATATTGGAAACTCACATGACCTTGAAGACGATCATGAATTGGAGTTTGGTTCCGCTCTGATACATGGGATTCGAAAGTCTTAGACTCAGGAGTTTGTAACTCGAGAGTTTGAAGCTGAAAAGGACGGCTTAAGACATAGGTAGGAACAGCTGTCACAGAGAAAAGAGAAAAAAGTTCTTGATCAATAATAAACCCCTGACCCGTTTCTTGAATAATCTTTTGAAGAGCTTTTACGGTTTGAGCATAACTATTATCCTTAAAACCTCGGAGAACAAGGGTGGTTCCATAAATCTTGGCCTCATGGGCTAGGTTTAACAGAGCTTTCTCTCCCATTGAGAAAGACACGAAGAGGGTGAGTTCACCTGGTGTGTTTCTCGTTATCCCTGTGGGATT
>JAIESK010000047.1 GCA_019746105.1 Alphaproteobacteria bacterium | reverse complement strand
CCTCGTCTGGAGCTTGGGAAGCTTCTGCTCTACCATTGAGCTACACCCGCCATAGGCAAATTTATACGAAAGATTCTGTAGCGCTGCAAGCCCCCCTTTACAGAAGGGACGCTATTCGATAGGCTTTAAACATATTAAACAACAGTTATTGAGTAGAGTCATGATTACGTCCTTAGCCCGCAGTTGGATTGTGTGGGCGTGCGCTGCCCTCTTTTTTTGTTATCAATTCCTCCTTCGCGTTTCCCCAAGCGTGATGACTCACGAGTTGATGGCAGACTTGCGGGTAGATGCCTGCACTTTAGGACTTTTAACCTCCTTTTACTTCTATGGATATGCAGGATTTCAGCTTCCCGTAGGAAGCCTTTTGGACAAGTTTGGCCCCCGGCGGCTATTAGTGTGTGCCGCCCTGACGTGTACAGGAGGAAGCTTTCTCTTTTCTTCTGCAGATACGGTTTTCATCGCTTCTCTTAGCCGTTTTCTTATTGGAGCCGGCTCAGCCTTTGGCTTTCTAAGTTGTATGAAGCTGGGTACCCTTTGGTTCCCGCCTCAACGCATCTCTATCATTGTAGGTCTCACTCTCCTTCTGGGCACCTCAGGCGGCATGTCAGGAAGCTACCCCATGTCCTTCCTCGTCGATGCTTTTGGCTGGCGGGAAGCTGTTTGGCTGACGGCTCTCGGAGGTGTTTTCATCGCTTTCCTTGCAGCCTTCATCGTACGTGATCATCCTCCAAAGGTCTTAGAAGACTATATTAACCAGCACCATGCCATTGGAAACCCCAACTTAGGAATTCTGGAAGGTTTAATCACTATCATAAAAAAGCCACAAACCTGGCTTTTGGCCGCCTATGGGTTTATGATGTATGTTCCTATTGCAGGTTTTGCGGATATGTGGGGCGTTCCCTTTTTAACGCACGTTCATCACATGGATAAACAATCTGCCTCCCTTGCCACAACTCTTCTTTATATGGGCGTTGGCATTGGGACCCCTCTTTCTGCTCTTCTTTCTGACTATCTCAAACAGTATAAGGGGGTCTTACTCACAGCCTCGCTGGGAGCTCTTTTTGCGTTTATGCTTATTGTCTATGGTCCGACTTTTCCAACACCAATCACCCTTGGAATACTGCTTTTCGCGGGAGTGATGCTCGGCGGTCAGTTTATGGCTTTTTCAATTGTCTGCGAAATTAATCCCCTTTCCGTAAGCGGTATGGCCACAGGCTTCCAAAATCTCGTATCCATGACAAGCGGTATCGTTTTACAGCCACTGATCGGATGGCTCTTAGATCTTTTCTGGGAAAGCGCTGCTGAAAATGGCATTCGTCTTTACTCAACGGGTGCCTATCAAATGGCCCTTACAAGCCTCATCATCGCCTTAGTTTTGGCTACTTTAGCCGCCATTTTTATTAAGGAAGCTTATCCGGAGCGGGAATAGTGGTCAAAAAATTTTCCCGATTGACCCCTGAAAAAAGGATCGATACTCTTAAATTTGTTTTTTTTTAAATAGGAAATGAATGGGTGTCATGACAAATTCCACTTCAATCACAGCAAAGCCTGCTTCTTTTTTCCTTTCAAAAAGTTGGATTATTTGGGGATGTGCCGCTCTTTTTTATTGCTATCAATTTATGCTACGCGTCTCACCAGGCGTCATGGCTGAAGACTTGATGGCATCCTTTCAAGTGGATGGCTGTGCACTAGGAACCCTAACTGGATTTTACTATTATACCTACTCGGCACTTCAAATCCCTGTAGGCACCCTCATGGATCGCTTTAAACCACGACGTCTCCTCACTTTTGCTGCCATTTTATGTAGTTTAGGGGCTCTTGTCTTTTCTTCCGCCGATACTCTTTATGTCGGCGCATTTGGACGCGCTATGATTGGCGCTGGCTCTGCTTTTGCCTTTCTAAGCTGCCTTAAGCTCGGCACCCTATGGTTTCCCTCTCATAAGCTTCCTTTTGTCGTGGGACTCACTCTCCTTTTAGGAACTGTGGGGGGCGTTTCGGCAGGGTATCCTATGGGATGGCTTGTACAAGTTTCTGGATGGCGAGAAGCCATGTGGTTTATTGCTTTTGCAGGATTTGGACTTGCCTTTGCGGCTTGGAGCATTGTTCGAGATAAAGCTCCCGATCATTTAGAAGAAATTATCTTGAAAAGTCACGGAGACAAGGAACACCATCTTCCCTCTTCAAGCATTTTGAAAAGTATTGCTGTGGTCATGAGCAAACCTCAAAGCTGGCTTATTGCCTTATATGGAGGCTTTATGTATCTTCCACTTTCTGGATTTGCTGACCTTTGGGGGCCTCCTTTCCTAATGTCTGCTTATCAGTTAGATAAATCAACAGCTGGGGGCATTGTTTCCGCCATGTATGTAGGTGTAGGCCTTGGGGCACCGCTCTTTCCCTTTCTCTGTCAACGTTTAAACGCTTATAAACCCCCCGTTTTTATTTCGGCTTTTGGGGCCCTCGTTTGTCTAGCCATTATCTTTTATGTTCCCGATTTGCCTCTGTGGCTTTTAACATTCCTCTTGTTTTTGGGGGGCTTCTTCTTAGGAGGACAGTTTCTTGGTTTCTCCATGACCTGCGCCCTTAACCCCTTATCTGCCAGCGGAACGGCTGGAGGATTTCACAATATGCTGTGCATGCTAAGTGGAGTTATCTTTCAACCTTTCATTGGATGGCTTTTAGATTATAGCTGGAGCGGAAAAATGCTCAACGGTATCCGAGCCTATGATTCTATGGATTATGCTTTTGCTCTCAGCTCTATTAGCATTTCTTTACTTTTGGCTTGTTTTGTGGTCTTTCTTATAAAAGAACAATACACAAAATAAGGTAAAAAAAATGAAACAATATTTCACGTTCCTTCTTGCATGTAGCCTGCTAAGTACAATGGCTCTTGCTGAAATTCAAGTTCAAGATCATTGGGTTCGGGCTTCAACTGGCTCTAATACTGCCGCTTATATGAAACTTATCAATACTTCAGACTCGGATGTCTCCCTCATTAATGTTTCTTCCCTTGTTTCTGCAAGTGCCGAATTACATGAAATTGTTGATGTGGAGGGAAGAAAGCAAATGCAAGAAATTTCTGCCATACACATCCCCGCAAAAGGGAACATCTCTTTAAAACCAGGGGGAACTCATATCATGCTTATGGCTCTTCAGGCTCCCCTTACAGAGGGACAAAAAGATGTGCCCCTCACTCTCGAGTTTAGTCATGGAGAGAAAGTTCAATTAACGGCGCCTGTAAAGGCGCAATAAAGCACAGTTTGACTTAGAAAAGGTTTACATTGCCAGTTCGCGGAAAATTTTTAGACACATTGCGCTCGCGTCTTTCCCTTTCGGAAATTGTTGGCGAAAAAGTCAAGTTGACACGTAAAGGGCGTGAGTATCATGGACTCTGCCCCTTTCACCATGAAAAGACACCTTCCTTTACGGTAAATAATGAAAAGGAATTCTACCACTGCTTTGGTTGCGGCGCCCATGGAGATGCCATTCGTTTTCTCACTGAAATCCACAAGTTCACCTTTATGGAAGCGGTTAAAGAACTGGCAGCTAGAGCCGGGCTGGCGATCCCCACCGAGATGATAGGTCGTGATGAAGAACCAAAAGAAAATCTCACCCCTCTTTTAGAAGCTCTTCAAGAAGCTAACCTGTGGTATCAAAGAAATTTAACTCAAGGAAAGTTCATTAAGGCTTTACACTATACCGAATCCAGAGGAATACGACCAGAAACACTTCAAAAATTTGGATTGGGTTATGCTCCCGAAGGTTATCATACCTTGGAAGAACACTTAAAAGAAAAAGGCTTTCCTGAAAGTGTGCTTTTAGAGGCAGGCCTTTCTGCTCAAGGAGAAGAGAAGAAAGCTCCCTATGACCGTTTCCGTGGGCGCCTTATGTTTCCTATCCACAATACCAAAAAGCAAGTTGTCGCTTTTGGCGGCCGCCTCTTAGATAAAGGAGAACCTAAATATCTTAATTCTCCCGAAACTTCTCTTTTTTCCAAAGGAAAACTTCTCTATGGCTATGGTTTTGCTAAAGAAAAAGCAGCCTCCGATCCCCTTCTCATCGTGGAAGGATATATGGACGTTATTTCACTTTATCAAGCAGGATATAAAGGTGCTGTTGCGCCTTTAGGAACAGCACTTACAGAAGATCAAATCCTTTTGGCTTGGCGCTTAGACCCTGAGCCTATTCTTTGCTTTGATGGTGATCCAGCAGGCTTAAAAGCTGCTGCACGAGCTGCAGAAAGGGTCTTACCCCTTTTAAAACCAGGATATTCCTTAAGATTTGTTTTTCTCCCACAAGGGGAAGACCCTGATAGCTTGGTTCGTAAGAACACTGAATTTCAAAAGCTTCTTTTAGGTGCACAGTCTCTTCTCGATACCCTATGGATGCTTTTAACCCAAGGCAAAACCTTTGATACACCTGAAAAGAAAACAGCTTTGCAACAGCAATATACACTTTGGACCCAGAGCATAAAGCATGGAGACGTTGGTAAAAATTATCTTTTTGCTTTTAAGGATCTTTTTTACAAAAAAATTATTAGAAAAAATGAAGGGAATACACACTTTTCTCCCTTAAAACGAAAAAATGTAAATTTATTATCAATTCATGAGCATCTTCTTCTTGCAATTTTAATAAATCATCCCAATTTACTAGATGAGACTAGTGATGATTTAGCCTTTTTAGAATTTAAAGAGGCTCGACTTCACGAAATGCGAGAAGCCATTTTGCAGTTTTATGCAAACAATACCTCTCAAGAAGAGCCTTTGAAGGATTTCCTTCTTAAGGGGGGTTTTGAAGACGAGCTAGAGAGACTCCTCTCTCCCCAAGTTCTCCTTCACGGAGCTTTTGCGAAAACTTCTGCTTCCTTTGAAGAAGCGCGGGAGGGATGGAAGGAGATTTTTAGTCGGCTTGAAAGACACTCAGCAAAAGAAGATCTTCGTTCAGCACGGGATTCTTTGGCGAATGAAATGTCTCCTGAAGCATGGCAACGCTTTAAAATGTTGAAAAAAAGTACTATGTTACACGATTAGGTTGTATATAGAGCACAATTTATGATTTAGTATTGAGTAAATTTAAAGGATGGATTGAATGGCAAACATGGCAAGTTCAACTGCAGAAACCACAAATCATGATGATAAAAGCCCCAAGGATATCGCCTTAGGAGAGAAAGCGATTAAGCAGCTTCTCGCCCAAGGAAAACAACGCGGGTATGTCACTTATGAAGAACTCAATGAAATTCTGCCCGAAGATAAGCTCAGTTCCGAGCAAATTGAGGATATTATGTCCATGATTTCCGATATGGGCATTAATATTATTGAAGACGACGAGGCTGACCAAGAAGAAAAGCCAAAAGGCGCCCTCCAAGGAGATGAGGACGAAACAGAAGGCGCAGCTGAAGCAAGTGAAGCAGGAAGAACGGATGATCCTGTTCGCCTTTATCTCCGTGAGATGGGAACGGTTGAACTTCTCTCCCGCGAAGGGGAAATTGAAATTGCCAAACGCATTGAGTCCGGTCGTGAAATGATGATTGGGGCGATTTGTGAAAGCCCTTTAACCATCCGTGCTATCGTCACCTGGCGCGATGCTCTTAATAAAGATCAAATGCTTTTAAGGGATATTATCGACATTGAATCAACCTATACCAATGGTCCTTCTGACGAAGACCCCGACGGGGAAAATTTTGTAGAAGACGCTCTTCTAGCAACTCCTTCCATTGAAGAGGAATCTTTAGAGGATGAAAATGGCTATAGCGATGAGGATGCTGCCAGCCTTTCCATCTCTGCTATGGAGGATTCTCTGCGTCCCAAGGTTGTCGAAACCTTTGATCAAATCGCTAAAACCTACACCCAACTTCGGAAGCTTCAAGAACAACGTTTAAAGACACTTCAAGAAGGGAAAAACGCCTCCTCCTCTATTGAAAAAAAATATGAAGATCTCCGCAATAAGCTCATCGATTTGATGGAGGGCATCCATCTTAACTCCTCTCGTATTGAGCAACTTGTAGAGCAACTCTATACCTTTAACCGCAAACTTGTAGGTCTTGAGGGCCGCCTATTACGACTTGCTGAATCTTCAGGTGTAAGACGGGAAGTCTTCCTAGAAAACTATTACGGAAGCGAGCTTGCCCCCGAGTGGTTTGAGAAAATTGAAGACCTTTCTGGAAAAGGCTGGCAAAAGTTTTTGGAAAAACATAAGGATGAAGCCATCGAAATTCGCAAGACTATTGGTGAAGTTGCTGATGAAGCCGGTCTTCCTATTTCCGAATTAAGACGTATTGTAAGCACAGTTCAAAAAGGTGAACGTGACTCAAGCCGCGCGAAAAAGGAAATGATTGAAGCTAACCTCCGTCTTGTGATTTCTATTGCAAAGAAATATACCAATCGTGGCCTTCAATTCTTGGATCTCATCCAAGAGGGGAATATTGGCCTTATGAAAGCCGTTGATAAGTTTGAGTATCGGCGCGGTTATAAGTTTTCAACCTATGCGACCTGGTGGATTCGTCAAGCCATTACCCGCTCCATCGCAGACCAAGCGCGTACTATCCGTATTCCGGTTCATATGATTGAAACTATTAATAAACTTGTACGAACCTCTCGCCAAATGCTCCATGAAATTGGACGAGAACCCACGCCTGAGGAACTCGCCAATAAGTTAAAGATGCCTCTTGATAAGGTGCGCAAGGTCATGAAAATTGCGAAAGAACCAATCAGTCTTGAAACTCCTATTGGAGATGAAGAAGACGGCCATTTGGGTGACTTTATTGAGGATAAGAATGCTGTCGTGCCTGTGGACGCGGCCGTGCTTTCCAATTTGCGAGAGACGACAACGCGTGTCCTTGCGAGCCTCACCCCCCGTGAAGAGCGCGTTTTGCGTATGCGATTTGGTATCGGCATGAATACGGATCACACTCTTGAAGAGGTGGGGCAACAGTTCGCCGTCACCCGTGAGCGTATCCGTCAAATCGAAGCCAAAGCCTTGCGTAAGCTCAAACATCCGAGCCGCTCTCGCAAGCTTCGCAGCTTTTTGGATACCTAGAACGAGATCCTAACAAAATTCACCTAAGGGACATCCCCGCCAAAAGGCGGGGATCCAGAAAAACGTTGAAGTAAGAAAATAGGCTAAGAGTGCTTCTTTTTTTATATCTTCCTTGATAATTCTACTCCTTTCTCATAATCTTCGCATGAGAGGAAGTGCTTTATGACTAAAGGAATAAAAAACGACATAATTGCAGGGTTTAGTGTTTTTCTCATAGCTTTGCCCTTATGTTTAGGCATAGCCATTGCAAGTAACTTTCCTCCTATTTCTGGTATTTTTACAGCCATTATTGGAGGCATTTTAGCTTCCCTTATCGGAAGTTCAGGTCTGACTATTAAAGGGCCTGCCGCTGGACTCATTGCCATTGTTCTTGGAGCCGTTCAGGAGCTGGGACAAGGTGATTTGATTCTGGGGTATAAACTCACTCTTGCTGTGGGCGCTGTTGCGGCCCTCCTCCAAATATTCATTGCTTGGATGCGAAAAGCTATTATTGCTGAAGTCATGCCTCCTTCCGTCATTCATGGTATGTTAGCCGCCATTGGGGTTATTATTATCTCAAAGCAATCCTACGTTTTAGCAGGGATAAAACCCACTGCCTCAGAGCCCCTTGAACTGCTTTTTCACTTGCCCGTAGAGATTGCAAATTTAAATCCCATCATCTTTGCCATAGGGATGCTTGCCTTTGCTATTGTCCTTTCATGGCCAAAGTTAAAAAAAGTTGCCTTTATTCCCTCATCCATTGTTATTTTACCGACGGTGATTTTCCTCTCCTTATATTTTGGGTTAAATGTGGAGCACACGTACAGTATCCTAGGAAACACCTATTCAGTCGGCCCCAGTTTTTTGATTAATTTGCCCATGAATTTTTTTGATGCCATCCAATTCCCTGATTTCTTTCAAATCTTAAGTCCTGTAAGCTTAAAGTACATCATCATGTTTGCCCTTGTTGGCTCCATTGAATCCTTACTAACCGTGTGTGCTGTTGATTCTATGACAGCGTCCAACCAATTTTCTGATTTGAATAAGGATCTCAGAGCTGTGGGCATTGCGAATCTCGTAAGTGCTTGTATAGGCGGTCTTCCCATGATTTCAGAAATTGTACGGAGCAAGGCTAACATTGACTATGGGGCCACATCAGCAAGAGCCAATTTTTTCCATGGAGTGTTCATGCTTCTCGCGGTGATTTTGTTCCCAGCCGTCTTGAACCTTATTCCCTTATCAGCTTTAGCAGCTCTCTTAGTTTTCATAGGATTCAGATTGGCTTCACCAAAAGAGTTTGCCCATGCTTATGAAGTGGGAAGGGATCAGCTTTTGTTTTTCATCACAACCTTTATCGTTACCCTTGCCTCTGACTTATTGATAGGGGTTGCTGCGGGGATTCTCCTGAAATTTCTCTTCCATTGGATGAGGGGGAATAGTTTTAAAAGCCTCTTTTCTCCTCTTATTACAATCGAGAAAAAAGAAGATAGAACACTGATCGAAATAGAAGGCCCCCTAACTTTTATAAGCTATTTAAAATTAAAAAAAACAGTTGAAAAGTTAGCCAAGGAAAACAAACACATTATGATTAGTTTTCGTACTGTGACATATCTTGATCATACAGTGATGAAAAAAATACAAACCTTAAGTCACGAATTTAAGGACGTCGAAATTATTATCGAGGAAAACCAACAGCTTGTTCAGTTTTATAATCATCCTCTCTCTACAAGGGGAATGCCTTCCCTATAAGAAAAGACTCTCATAGAGCATATCACGCAGAGTTATCGTTAGATGCTTTGGGAAGCCGTTTTCAAGAATATAGTTAACTTCCCAAGGAGTGCCACCTGCCTCCTTAAGTTTCTTACGACACGCCTCTATTTCTTCTTCTATAACCATTATCCTCGGAAGATATGAGATAGAAGAGGTTGGAAAAACACTCAGTCTTCCCTGCATCCACGGTATTTCTCGACGCAATAAACCTTCGGGAGTGCATAAAGAGAAAAAATAGGACTCATAAGCTCTTGCAATCCTACGAACACCTAAATAACTCGTCGTCTCTTCTTGGGATACTCCCTTCTCTTCCTTGGCTCTGATCGGTGCGAGTGAATGTATGCCAATAAGAAACTCTTCATCATTAGGATCAATTACAGTAAGAGGACCCCCACTGTCTCCATGGTGCAAGAGACCATAAACATCTCCCTCAGCTTTTTGTTTAATTAATGCATCCTGGAAGGAAGCTCTATCCTCTTTTATTTCGATATCTCCCTCTTCTTCCTCCTTTGAAACATAGCCTACTATTGTTTCAGCACCGGGATCTACAAAGCAGAGTTGAGAGACCGTTCGTTTTTTCCTACTGTCCTGAAAAGCATCAAGGCCATAGCCTGAAAAATGAGCCTTAATAAGCATACTTAGATCAAGGGAAAGATTTTGATGAATACCGAATGGATGAATGACGCCTTCTTTATATAATGAAAGTGGTTTAATATGGGTCACAGGCGTTTTTAGTCTTACAAGGGCAAAGTCCGTTGCTGCATCCGAATCTTCAAAGTTATAGTGAGGATGTAAAATAACCGAATCAACCTCATAAAACAGGGGACTTTCAGAGGTTGTATAAGACTGCAAAGCTTTAGAAGTATTGGGTTCGAAAGTCACTCTTCCAGGCAAACGTATGGGTTTCCTTTGTTTTAACTCCGTGACGGCATATTCAACTTGCTTTCGAGTTTCTCCTTGTACCTCTTCCAAAATTTCCTCTAAGCCCATATGGATAACGTGCCCAGCAGTTGCCAGGGTATCAGGTGTTAGAAGAGATACTGTTCCTTCTAAAAGGCGAAGTACATTCTCTTCCCCGTCTGGAAAAACAAATAGTATTTGCCCAACATTTTTTACAACCACGCCACGGCGAAGCGCCTCTTTATCATCTTCTAAAGAAAAGGGTTGAATCGCAGAAAGAGGCGCCGTGCTCACAAAAGAAAGTAATAAAGAAAGTAATATTTTTTTCATATGAGGACTCCAATTTTTCAAAAACAGAATTCAAGGATACCCTATTGAAGAGCTTCTATTACCTTTCACTACTGCTCTTCATTGAGCTGAGCTTATATATACTAAATGGTTATTTTTTGTCAAAAAGCAACCCAATACTGATCATTTTTTGACAATAATTTGATAAATAGATAAAAATAACTTTCATAATAAGCTTCAAGAGAGCCTACTCAAAATGGGGCCCCCTTATTTGGGAATGACCCGTTTATCCCTATGGGGCGAGTGATGGGAATTGAACCCACGGCCTCCAGTGCCACAAACTGGCGCTCTAACCAACTGAG
>JAIESK010000040.1 GCA_019746105.1 Alphaproteobacteria bacterium | reverse complement strand
AAGCCATCCTTGAATGGTTTTAGCAATCTGATGAGCCAACTTTTTTTGCGGAGAGGAAAATCCTTGATAATCAAGGACAGGTTGCCAGGAAGAGAGGGAAGTCCTTTCTTCTTTTTTAAGGAGAGGCCAAAGTTCAACGTGGCCGGGGGCATCTTTTCGGAAGGCGTGATGATTGAGGGCAACGGAAGATAGGGGTGCTGTTGAAAAAACTGCATCAACGGTGGACAAAATTTCTGGCGTTGAACGAAAGGAGACATTCAAATCAATATCTTCCCATTTTTTTCCTGAGGTCGAGGCAAAACGCCTCAAATCATGCTGCATTTGCGTGAATACAGCTGGGTCAGCACCCTGAAAGCTATAAATCGATTGCTTCCCATCCCCCACAACGAAGAGGGTTCGGTTACAAGTTTCAGTAGCGGCGTTCGCATAAAATTCTTCCGCCAAAGCCCGGATGACCTGCCATTGGGCGGGATTGGTATCTTGAGCTTCATCCACAAGAATATGGTCAAGGCCTCCATCCAGTTTATACAGAACCCAATGACAGCCAGGGTTTTTAAGGAGTTCTACGGTTTTAAGAATTAAATCATCATAATCCAAAAGGGAGAGTTCTTTCTTAAGTTTTTCATAGACCTTGAGGAAGGCGGAACTGTAGGTCAGAAAAGCTTTCGAGAGGTGGGAAATGGTTAAAGCGTTCTCCTTTTCTTTCCAGGCCTCCACCCGCAACGCTTCCGCCTCCATCATCTCTTTAAGACAGGGAAAGTTGAGGGCTACGTTTTGGGTTAAAAGGCGCGCTCGGGCTTCACCTCGCTGGGTTAAGAAAACATTCACATAGGTTTCATAATTTTGGATTTTTTCATTATCAGGGAGATTTAAAAAGTGAGAAAGGGTCTCTCCCCGCTCTTGATCCGTGGGACTGCCTTGAGAAAAGCCGATAAGTTCTTTTTTAAGCACCTCCTGGGGAATGCCGTTGAGAAGTGCCTTGAAAAGGTCATCTTTTGTGAGTCTTGCAATGCCCAATTTTTCCTCAATTTTTTGAGGAGAGAGACCATGAAACAAAGACCTGTTTTCTAAAACAAAATGGGTCAACTCTTCCAAGGCGCCCTCACTAAACTTCAAAATGAGATCCTGTACTGTCTCCATCACGGCGTGAGAGGCTTTATCCCTCAGTTTGGCTTGCTCGGTGGCATCGGCAATTTCAAAAAAAGGGGAAAGTCCTGCTTCCAAGGGAAAGCGTTTCAAAAGAGCTTGGCAAAAGCTATGGATCGTTTGGATTTTGAGGCCGCCGGGGGCATCCAGGATGAGGCTGAAAAGGTGGCGTGCTCGTTTTATTTTTTCTGGTATTGGTGCGTGGCCTTGGAGCGTTTCAAGGGAGAGATTCAAATCTTTTTCATTCAAGATGGCCCATTCCCCAAGGCGTGCGCGAACTCGGTTGGCCATTTCGGCGGCTGCCGCCTTGGTAAATGTTAAGCATAAAATGCGCTCCGGGGCGCACCCTTCCAGGAGGAGATTCAGGACGCGGTCCGTTAAAACCTTTGTTTTCCCCGAGCCTGCAGAGGCGGCCACCCACGCGCTATGATGGGGATGGGCGGCGATGCGTTGGGAGGAGGTGGCGAGTTGATGGGGCATTATATTTTTCCCCATTCTTCAAGCCGTGCAAGATGGGCATAATCATTATATTTCAGGCCTTTCTCAGGGAGAGGCCGTGCGGGATATGGTGTTGTCTCATTTTCAAACAAGCGCACCATTTTCTCAAGGCCTTCAAGGGCTTTTGAAGAAAGTTCATGGGGATCACCGGGAAGGGTCTTGATCGTTTCGCCATTGGCATCTCCTTTTAGAATCCAAAATTGAAGACTCTCAATTTGGGTTGAAGAAATGCCTTCAAATCCCTTTTGAAGAGCGATGGCCCCTTCCAAAGGAAGTTGTGGTGAAAAACCCAGCTGGACATCCTGGTCGGAGGGAGCCAGTCCCGTTTTATAATCAATGAGGCGGAGGGCCCCATTGGGAAGGATATCAATGCGGTCTGCCTTCGCCGTACATTCAAATGGCCCCTTTAAAGTTGTCAGAGTCAGTTTTCCTTTAATTTCCGTATGGGTCACTGTGCCGAGAAGGCGCGTTTCTCTTTCGTTTTGAATAAACCACTGGGCCAGATTTTGAAAACGTGGCCACCAGAACAGACGGACTGAAGGTTCATGCTCATAAGCTTCAAAAAGGTTTTTTCCAATAAAAAGTAAGATATCCAATGCGTCTTTCTGAAGGGGATCGGGGCATAATTTGAAGAATTGATCGAGAGCGTTATGAATCAACGTTCCTCGGTCCGAGGCGTCAACTTGCGGGTTTAAGGGGTCGAGGGGCGAGAGTCCCAAGACATGGCGGGCATACAAAGCATAGGGATCGCGCATCCACGTTTCTACTTGCGTTACGGAAAGACGCCGCGGACGGGAATCCACAGGAGGGGTCGGAAGGGGTGGCGAAAGGGGCGCCATTTTTTCGGGGAGGTCCAGGACGCGCGCCCACTCCAGGAGATGAGGTTCATGGGGAAGGGAGAGATTCCATCCCTTCAGGTAGACCTCAAGGCGCTCAAGCCAGCGGCAAGCAAGGGTGGGCGTGCCATCGACTTTTAAGGCTCGGGTCAGATAAACCTTAGCGCTGGAAAAGGCTTGTCCAAAGTCATGAGAGGAAAGGCCAATGCGCCTTTCCGGGGCAGGAAAGCCCATCTCTTTGCGCATGGGGCGATTGAGCCAAGGGTCAACATCAATGTCAGGGGGCCAACTTCCTTCATTAAGGCCTCCCAAAATCATAACGTCCGCATGGAAAAGACGTGCCTCTATAGGGCCGAGAATGGCAAGACGAGGATGTTTTTGCGGGCGGAAATGTAAATTTTGTCCTTGAAAGAGTTCCTTGAGAAGGTCAGGGTAGTCTTGAAGAGAAAGGTTTGGAAAATCTTGTGCTGCTTTTTGGATGTTCTCAAAAAAGGCTTTCACGTTTTCGCCTTTCCCTCCCTTCCAGAGATGACAAACTCCCTCCCTATCGGTGGTAAGTTTTTCGGCAAGCGCTCTATGTTCTTCTGCAAAAGTTGAAAGAGACGTTTTTTTCAGAGATCGGAGCTTTTGACTCATCTCATAAAGATTGTGAAGCCAGGGAGGGGTTTTAAATCCTCCCTTCCTTAAACAGGTTTTTTCAAACTGCCGTATGATGGGGCGCATGGCCCCTGAAGGCTGTCCCATATGAAAAAGAGGATGTTTGAGAAGGGATAACAGAGCCACGTGATTGTATGGACTTGCTGCAAATTCGGCGCAGAGCTTTAGAAAAACTCCAGACGGAGTGAGATCAAGAGCATCTCCTGAAGAGCTATCAATTTCAATATCCCAACGTTTGAGCTCCCACCTGACCCGCTCCGTAAGCTTAAGGTCGGAGGTGATAAAAGCAATCCTTTGTCCCGGTATTTCAAGGTGCTGGCGCAATAAAAGGGCAATGACAAGGGCTTCCTCTTGAGGGGTTGCGCAGCTAAGAGAAGTGATGCCATCGAGGGCTTTTTCAGAAGGGGGCTTGGTAAAGGAAAAAGAAGGTTTCAGGGCATGAGAAAAGAGGGAGGCTCTTTCCGATAAGGATTTATCTTCCTCCCGCAGAGCGGGCCACAGAGGAATATCAGATGGGGTAAGATCCATCCTCTCTAAAAAGCGAGTGGGAGCATACTGAGGGTGACAGGGGTTGATATCTTCAAGATCCTCTTTCCTAAGACTTGAATCGAGTCCTGGCAGAATGACGGCCCCTTGGGGAAGCTTAGCGATGGCTTTGAGGAGTTTTGCGGTTGCGGGCATGGTTCCCGTGGAGCCGGCAGCAAGAATAGGATGAGTAGGGGGCGAAAGCTCCCAGCGCTTTAAGAGAACCTCAACCATGTCATGGTGGTGGGTGTAAGGTTCAAGGAAACCCGTTTCCGCAATGATCTTGGGCCAGTGAGTTGTAATGATTTCAAGGAAATTAAGGGTCAGCTGCCAATGTTGAGCTAGCTCGGCTGGTACCAAATGAACAAGACTTTCCCAAGAAACGCCTTCGATGATGCCCTGATCCATTAATTTGATAAGACTTTTGGCTAACTTGAGGGAGAGGAGAGGGGAGGAAGGCAGCTCCGTTTTTTTTGTGTATTCTTGAATAAGGTTGGTGAGAAGCCCAAGGCGTTTAAAGGGAGGAATTACGGGCTTTAAGGTGATTTCATCCTGAGGCGAGCTGAGCCATTCCTGATCTTCATCTAAATCTCCTAAAGGGGAAAACTTCGGCAGGAGAAGAGGCTTTTCAAGATTTTGATTCCTAAAGGCGCGTTTGACCTCAAGACACGCCCGGCGTGTTGGAAGGTAGACCTCCATTTTCGCCAGAGTTAAAGGATCTTTGTCCCCCAAACGCAAAAGCCCATTCGCAAGGCTTTTTAAAAAAGAATATTCGGAAGGGATATTATAAACGCCGGCCATAAGTTACTCTAATGTATTTCTCTAAGAGAACTATAACGAAGATTGGCCCTTTAAACAGTAGGGAAATTTATCGAGAATAACTATTCCAGGGGATGGCGATGCAATTTTCTGTGAGGTGAAGAGGATAGTCGCCCGTGTAGAGAACAATTCCTGGGGCAATGGTGGTGTGGGGATAAGTCTCTGTAAAAGCTATAATTCCTCTGGCATCTTTTTTGGCAGCAGAGGTTTTACATTTAATTTCAATAGGGTATAGGCAACCATTGTAGTCCAGAATGAGATCAACTTCCGCGCCGCCATTTGTTCGCCAATGATAAAGCTTTGGTGCTGGAGAGAGAGTCGTACAAAGGGTGCTTATCAAGTTAATACAATAACTCTCAAAAAGATGGCCCAAATTTGGATGGGAAGCCAAAGCAAGCGGTGAGGGGATACGTTGCAGATAGCAGGCAAGCCCTGTGTCACAAAAGTATCCCTTAGATTTTTTCGAAAGACGCTTTATAGAATTGCCATAATAGGGGAGCACTTCTCGCCATTGATAACTTGCCATCAGACGTCCGCGCCATCTTTTTATGGTGGGAGAAGAAAGACTCATTTCTCGTCCGAATTCTGCATCATTAATTTCTCGGCTCGTCATGGCAGCACAAAGTCCTAAAAAACGATCAAATTTGTCCATGTCTTCAATATTTTCAAAAACACGGATGTCCCGTTCTAAATAGGTTTGGATATAAGACCCCAGGTAATTTGTAATGAAATCCGGTTCAATAGTGGCTAAGGCAGGTAAGTCTCCCGCCCATATTTTATCATAAATACTTTCGGAAGGGTTAGCCGTAAGTGATGTAAAGAAATTCTGAGGGTGGGTTAAGTAACCTTTTAGCCAATGTGAGTCCAATTTGCCAATGCGCTCAAAATAGGTCAGGCCATTGAGCTCGAGAATCCCCACGCGCCCTGCCAAGCTTTCTGCTGCATTTTTGAGGAGGCCGAAATTTTGAGATCCTGTGAGGAAGTACTGGCCCTTTTCCGGAGATCTATCAACAAATCTCTTAATGGATGACAGCAGTTCCGGTGTATATTGCACTTCATCAAGAATAAGGGGGGAGGGGAAATTTTTAAGGAACTGGTCCGGGTCCGCCTTCGCGCCATATTGGTCATTATAGGGATCGAAGGTAAGGTGTTTTAAATCTGGATATAGATGAGCAAGGAGCGATGACTTTCCCACCTGACGGGCGCCAACAAGCATAACAACCTTAAAGTTGCGAGCCATTCCCTGGAGCTTAACCTGCAAATGACGATCGAACCACATAGGGCACTTCCTTAAAATATCTCACATTATTAATATAACATATTAAAACTGTGAGGCATATAGAAAGATTGTTTTATTTCTCATCCTTAAGGGGGCGGGCCTCATCGATCAGCATAATAGGAACGCCATCGCGAATGGGATAGGCAAGCTTAGCTCGGGGGCTAATAAGCTCTTTTGTTTTTGAATCATAGGTAAGGGGTCCCTTGGTGAGGGGACAAACAAGCATTTCAAAGAGTTTTGGGTGTAAAGGCGTCTTTTTTTTCATAAGTTCCTCTTTAGTGGAGAACGGGGGACTCGCCTTTGAAATGCGGTGAGGCGATTTCCATTAAGGCCATCATGATATCACACCTTTCAGAGAGAGAAGAAGATTCTAAAAGAGCCTGTTTTTCAATGGGTTTAAAGGGGCAAGCCATACTCAGAGAACTTATAATTAGTTCGTCACTGGCATGGTTTATTTCATCCCAGTTAGCAAATATTTCCTGATCTTCTAAATAACTCCCTAAGAGGTTTAAAAGACGTGTTCGATCTACAAAAGGATCGGTTTGAGCATCCTCCAGGTCCACTTTGTACCCTTCATAAGTCACTTTTGCTTTTTTCAAAGAGCCATCATCGATGACTTCAGAGATATCAAAGCGGCAGATACCTTTTAAAGTGATATAGAAATAAGGTCCTTCTTGAAAACTAACAATTTTCCCTACACACCCTGTTTTGAAGTAGCCCCCCTCGGGATTTATTTGAATTAATCCCATCAGACGGTGACCTTTCTTAAGAGCATAGTCAGCAATAATTTTGTCTTTTTGGTTTTTTAGTAAAAGAGGGAGTTGGGCGCGAGGCAATAAAATTGTTCCATCAACTACATGTAAAGGGAGAGTTGAAGGAAGATTTTGAAACTTCATAGAAACGTCCTTTGTAAGCATTAATAAACATATAAGGTTTTCTGATGCATTTTGCAATCTTTCCTCAAGAGATTTTATATGTGAAAAAATGCAACAAAAAATTTCTTATGACATTTTTTTATACCTGTAATGCAAAAATTGTGCTTTAAAAAATCTGAATAGTCTCTATATACATATGTACCAGCACAGGAAACACCTCCCTGTACCTGTGCTGAATTATCATCAAGATGCAACATCTTGATGTAGGACCTTCGGGTCCGAAGGGTCGATTTATCGATCCTACGTCTCCCAGACGTGAAGCCTCCCTGTTAAACTTGGCCGGGTTTTAAACCCGGCTTTTTTTTGCCTATTTAAATTTTTTTTATGGTAAATTTTAGAGATAAGGGAGATCAGGGAATGAATCGCGTTAAAGACAAAATAGTCCTTGTTACAGGGGCATCTCAAGGTATTGGCGAGGCTATTGCTAGGCTTTTTGCTGAGGAAGGCGCCTTTGTTGTTGTGACAGACGTATTAGATGAACTTGGAAAAAAAGTTGCACACAGCTTAAAAGACAAAGGGTGTTACCTTCCCTTAGATGTTCGTTATGAAAAGGACTGGAAGCAGGTTTATCAATTTGTCAAAGAGCGGTTTGGCCATCTTGATATTCTTGTTAATAATGCAGGAATCATGGGACTAGGGGATACATTTGGGCCCCAAGATCCAGAACATGCCTCTCTAGAAAGTTGGCGCCTTATTCAAGCCGTAAATGTTGAAGGCATGTTTTTAGGGTGTAAGTATGCCATTAGTTTAATGAAGGAGAAGGGGGGCTCTATTATAAACATCTCATCTCGTTCAGGAATAGTGGGCGTGCCAAGCGTTGCAGCCTATGCAGCCAGCAAAGCGGCTATTCGAAATCATACGAAATCGGTCGCCCTTTATTGTGCGGAACAGGGATACAATATTCGGTGTAATTCCTTACATCCGGCGGCTATTTTGACCCCTATTTGGGATCCTATTTTGAAAGAGAACTCTCATCTTTCTCCAGAAAGGCTGAAAAAGATTGAAGAAGGTATCCCCTTGGGAAAAATGGGAGAGCCTATAGACGTTGCTTATGCTGCTCTTTATTTTGCATCCCACGAGTCAAAATACATCACCGGTGCTGAATTGATTATTGATGGAGGGGTTCTCGCAGGAAGTGCGTCTGCGCCCAAAGCTGAAAAAAGAGAAGAGCCTCTTTAAATTTGAGGCCCTTCCTTATGATTATTAATCGTCATCGCTGGGAGTTTCAATGGGAACAACTTCCCCATCTTCCCCAAAATCAGAAGTATCTTCTAAAACGTCATCGCTTTCTGTTAAGGGTTCTAATTCCTCCTCGAGCTCAAGGCTGAGATCGTCTTCTAGCTCCTTCGGGGCGGGAAGTGGTTTTGCTTCCGCAGTAGGCGGACGGCCTCTGCGCTTTTTTACAAGTGACTCTGGATCAAAGGTATTTGCGCACTTAGGACAAGTAATTGGCTGATGACACATATCATAAAATCGTGTTGCACAGCTTGGGCAAGTACGCTTTACACCCCATTCAGGTTTCGTCATAGATCATGTTCTCCTTCTAAGAAAATATCATTTGCACAACGGCTTTGTCATGAGTTATGCCATCTGTCAATAACTTGAATGGAATTTTTATCGATTTTTTTTATGAAATATGAGAAAACGTAAGGGTTAGTTTGGAGAATCCATGGCATTCATGATTATTACAATTGATGGACCAGCAGGGGCTGGCAAAGGGACGCTCGCTTCTCACCTGGCAAAAATCTATAACTTAAGGCATTTAGATACAGGCCTTTTATATCGAGCAGTGGCCTTTAGGATGCTTCAAGCAAGCATAAAGGCAGTGGAAAGGCAGGAAGCTTTTAAAGTTGCTTCTTCTTTAAAGCGGGAAGATTTGGATAATCCTTCTTTAAGAGACGAGTCTATTGGAAACCTGGCGTCAGAAATCTCAGTTTACCCAGAGGTACGAGAATCTCTTCTAAAGTTTCAACAGGATTTTGCTAAAGAAGGTCTCTCAGATACAAGAGGTGCTGTTTTAGATGGGCGTGACATAGGGCTTGTTGTCTTGCCAGATGCTCCCTGTAAAATATTTGTGACCGCCTCTGCAGAAGTGCGGGCAAAGCGGCGTTTGAAAGAGTTGCATGAAAAAGGAATAGACAGTATATATGAAACTATTCTTGAGGATATCAAGATGCGAGATGCACGGGATCGAAACCGAGAAGTTTCTCCCCTTCGTCCAGCAGATGATGCTTTTATTTTAGATACCTCAGAGCTAGGGATTAACGAAGTTATTGAAAAAGCATGTCTTTTTGTTGACTTAAAGTATCCTCAAGCGAAAAAGAAAGCCTAACATAGAATAGAAAGACTCGGCCTTTCTATTCATGGAATAACCCCTAACCCATCCTTCTTTATGGGCCGAGCATAGGGAAGTTGATTTTAAGGAAATTAACACATGACAGAAAAGACCTCTTTATCTGGAGGAGCTTCGTCTCACGAAACAGAAAATTTTGCTGCTCTCTTAGAAGAATCATTTGGAAAAGAAAACAGCCTTGAAGGCCGTGTCATCACAGGTAAAGTCATTGGAATTGAAAATGACGTTGTTATCATTGATGTGGGTTTAAAATCAGAAGGACGGGTTCCCCTTAAGGAGTTTTCCGTTGCGGGAGCTGACCCAGACCTAAGCGTTGGTGATACAGTTGAAGTATTTTTAGAGCGCCTTGAAGATCGGAACGGGGAAACTGTTCTAAGCTATGAAAAAGCACGTCGTGAAGCGTCTTGGAAAATTCTTGAAAAGTCTCATGAAAAGAATGAACACGTTGATGGTGTTATCTTTGGTCGTGTTAAAGGCGGATTCACGGTTGACCTTAAGGGGGTTGTGGCCTTCTTACCAGGTAGTCAAGTTGACATTCGTCCCGTTCGGGATGTCTCTCCTCTTATTGGCGTTTCCCAACCTTTCCAAATTTTAAAAATGGATCGAGCCCGTGGAAATATCGTTGTTTCAAGGAGAGCTATTCTTGAAGAAACCCGCGCAGAAGCTCGCAGTGAACTTGTCTCGCGCCTTGAAGAAGGTCAAATCCTTGAAGGTATTGTTAAGAATATTACCGATTACGGCGCCTTCGTGGACCTTGGCGGTGTTGATGGGCTTCTCCATGTGACGGATATTGCGTGGCACCGCGTCAATCATCCTTCGGAAGTCTTAACGGTTGGTCAACCGATTCGTGTTCAGATCATTCGCTTTAATCCTGAAAATCAAAGAATTTCCTTGGGAATGAAGCAATTGGAAAGTGATCCTTGGGCAGGAGCCGAAGTGAAATACAACGTAGGGTCCAAGGTGAAAGGTACAGTAACTAATATCACAGATTACGGTGCTTTCATTGAATTGGAACCTGGCATTGAAGGACTTGTCCATGTGACAGAAATGAGTTGGACAAAGAAAAATATGCCTCCAGGAAAAATTGTTTCAACCAGCCAAGAAGTTGAAGTTCTTGTTTTGGATGTGG
>JAIESK010000099.1 GCA_019746105.1 Alphaproteobacteria bacterium | reverse complement strand
GGGAAGAATTTCTCTGCTCAGCACTTATATCTTCTTCATTCAAACTTAAAATCGCCTTTTTAACAGAGGACTAATTAATTTTAGAGAACTCTCATGTTTTTGCACATTGCTCCTTGAAATTTGCCCTTTCCATTATTAATTTAAATTGTATGGTAAAAAACGAGTATTACATCTTAAATATCTTAAGAGGGCTGGGGGCTCTTTTTGTGATATTTTATCATTTTTTTGTGTTCTTTTTCGAACATCAAAGCTTTTCAGCTGAATTATTTAATATGGAAGGAGTGGAGCTTATACAGCCTTTTTATCTGGACATAGTTAATATATTGCCCTTTGATATTGGTCATTTAGGCGTTGCCTTCTTTTTCTTAATTTCAGGATTTCTTATTCTTCCCTCCTTAGAGCGTTATGGAACTTTCAAACACTTTCTCATCCACAAGATTTTTCGCCTTTGGCCGACATACGTTGTTTGTTTTGCCTTAGGACTCCTTTTTGTCTATGGATTTTTTGCTCTTCAGGGGTGGGAATTTCCCTATACTATTGGCCATGTTCTGTCCTATTTCTTTTGGGTCAGGGACCTTTGTCACTACCCTTACATTGATGGGGCCGTGTGGACACTGGAAATTCAAATCAAATTCTACCTTCTCTCTGCCCTTGTATGGCAATTTGGCAAGAAAAATTTCCTTGAGAAAATGTGTGCTGTAACCCTTGTGCTCAGCCTCCTTACTTATGCTCTTTACAGCGTTACAGCTGGTGAGGACCTATGGTGGGGCTATCTTGTAGTATTAGCGCGGAAAAACCTTAAATATTATATGTTGATCCTCCTAGGAACCGTTCTCTATGCTTACTATAAAAAAACTCTTTCTCCACAGCGTAGCCTTTTACTAGGCACCCTCTTCTTAAGTGCATTTTTGTCCCCTTTATTTAGCTCACCCGACGCATTAAAAACTCATAGTTACCTTATAGGTCTTATAGTGTTTAGTTATTTTATTCTCTTTGATAAGAAGAGCTTGCAAGGACAACGGAAAAACAACAAATTTCTCGTGTGGGTATCAAATATCAGCTATCCCCTTTACATCGGACACGTTTTACCCGGCTATATGATGATGTACTTCATGATTAGCCAAGGTATTAACGTGTTTTTGGGAGTTGGTCTTGGATTTGTTTATTCTTTCCTTATGGCGGAAATTGTTCACGAGCAGGTTGAAAAAAAATTCCTCACCTTTTTCAAACAGAGCAAACCTTCCTCAACTCAACAGACCCCTTAACGACTCTTTAAGCAATAATATCGGGAATAAGCTTTGTTTTAAGCTTTGTGATTTCATCTTTAATTTGGAGTTTTCTCTTCTTGAGTCTTTGAACATTAACTTGGTCATATAAAGTTGTTGACATAAGATTCAATATTTTATCTTCCAATGTTCGATGTTCGTCTTTAAGTTTATCAAGTTTATGCACTAGATCTTCCTTCATCATCATACCACTTACAACTGATCTTAAATTAAGTATACCAAAACTTTTTGTAAAAATCTCTAAAAAAATTATTAACAAAATCAAGTCTAAAATCAACAAATAGGATACAAAAAAAATTAAGTATTCTCATTTCTTGAAAAAGATATAGAATTTATATCTTGCGTCTCCATAAAAACTCTTCTACAAAACTGTTGTTTTAAATACTATTTATACTAAATAAACTCATAGGAGATGATGAGTGAATAGACTCCTAAAAACCTCTTTAGTTTTCTTCGGAATTACTTTGATTCTTTTTGCAAGTTTTAAAATCTATATGTATGTGAATAGACCATCCTTTGAGAAATTCCGCACAACTCAAGATCACCTTCAGAATGAAGAGGGCCTTGACTTAAGAGGACTTGAAACTCTTTATGCTTCCGGAAGCGCCCCGCCGCTTTTTGAAGAACTTCAACAAAAGTTGTCCTTTGTAAAAGAAAAGAAGATTATTTGCGATCTTAAGGATGCAAACCATATTTACTTTAAAGGGATACCAGCAAAATTCTTTGGTTTTCAATCTCCTCACCCTCAAATCAGAGAAATTCTTCGTCGATTTTTATATGCAGGAACTTATACACTCCCTGATGATCAACTGCGCAGCGAAGAAGAAGAAGCCAAAGCTTATGGATTTGACTATATACAACTTCCGATTGGTTCTCGTTCCGGAACACCTTCAAAAGATGTTGATCGATTTGTCTCATTTATCGATAATTTGCCCCAAGATACTTGGGTACACTTTCATTGTCATCGTGGCAAAGGACGTACTTCCATGGCTCTTGTAATGTTGGATATTATGAAAAATGCTCCGCAAGTGAGTTTAGAAGACATTAGAAAGCGCCAGCATCGCCTCGGTTCTGTGGACCTATTTGATGTATCTTTTTGGGTCAATGGAACCTATTCCAAAGAAATGCTTGAAAAAAGAAAGCACTTTATCGAAGAGTTTTATACCTTCATTTGTCAAAGAAAAGCAGGGGGACAACAAACGTGGTCTGCTTGGAAGAATGAAAGTTAATACTTTGCTAAAAAAGATAAGCTCAAAAAAAGTTATTTTTGGAGGAATAGGCACTTTTATCTTTGTTCTTTTTCTTCTCTTTTTTGATGCTTTTTATGGAAGAAATTTTCGTTCTATGGAGACTAAAATTGACCCCACTCAAGAGGTTGATCTAAGAGGATTGCAAAATATCCGCGCCTCTGGAGGATCTCCAACTTGTTTCATCTCCCTTAAATGGAAACTGCGTCACATCGATGAACCCATCATTATTGTTGATGCCATGTCTGAATATCATGGATTTATTAAAAGCATACCCACTGCACTTTTAGGCTATCATAAACCGGCAAAAATTAAACATCTCATGAGACGTTTTCTACTGACTGGATCCATAGATGTACATCCAGAGCTGGTCGTTTCTGAGGCAGAAGAAGCCAAAAAATATGGATTTGATTATGAAAAAGTTAATATTGGTAGTACCTTTGTTTCCAGTGATGAAGCTATTGATAACGTTCTTACTTTCTATGATAATATCCCTGAAAATGCTTGGCTTCATTTTCATTGTTCGCATGGAAAAGGAAGAACTTCCTTAATGCTTGTAATGTTGGATACGATGAAAAACGCGCCTCAAGTTTCTGTCAAGGATATCGTCAAACGTCAGCATCTTCTTGGTTCTGAAGATTTGTTTAATACGGAAGTTTGGGAAAATGGTACTTATACCAAGGAACAACTTGAAAATCGCAAAGAGTTCGTTGAAAAATTTTATCAATTTATCTGTCAAAGAAAAGCAGGTGGCCAACAAAGGTGGTCTGATTGGCATCAAACACAGTATAAAAGTGTTCAATGAAACGGCTCTTTAAATTAAGAAATATCTTTATTGCGGGAGCTTTGAGTGCGCTTATAGGACTCGGTTTTTTCTTATTTTATGAAGCTTATTTTAACACTAATTTTCGTACCACAACTGATGCAATTGTCTTTGCGCAGGGGCTTGATTTAAGAGGATTGCAAGAGCTAAAGGCTTCTGGTGGGACATCCGTTCACTTTCCAGACCTGAAGAGAAGACTTAATTATACTAAAGATCCTCTCGTTGTTATTGATGGAATTAATGAATTTCACGGTTACATTCATGGCATTCCCACCACATTTTTTGCTTATCAAAAACCAAATCCCCATTGGAAATATTATATTCGTAGGTGGATTTATACTGGATCAATTGATGTGCATCCCGAGCTTGTTGTTCCTGAGGCTGTTGAAGCTCAAAAGCATGGTTTTTCTTATGCCCACCTTAAAGTGGGAAGTAAATTTATTTCATCCGATGAGACAATCGATCATTTAATAAAAGTTCTTGAAAGCTTGCCTGCTAATGCTTGGGTTCATTTTCATTGTCATTATGGTAAGGGGCGAACTTCTATGATGCTAGTGATATACGACATTATGAAAAACGCTCCCCTCGTTTCCCTTAATGATATTGTTAAGCGTCAGCATCTTCTTGGATCAGAAGACTTACTCAACACTGATGTTTGGAAAGGAGGTAGCTATACAAAAAAACAACTTGAAGATCGTAAAATGTTTATCACCCAATTTTATGATTTTATATGTCAAAGAAAAGCTGGAGAAATTCAAGACTGGTCTACATGGCACAAAAATCAAACTACTCCAATAGTTTCAACCACGCCTCTTCACTCAAAACCTTAACACCAAGCGCATGCGCTGCCTTCGCTTTGGAACCCGCATCCGCCCCCACAACAACGTAATCGGTTTTTGAAGAAACAGAACTTGACACCTTCGCTCCAAGAGATTCCGCTCGCACTTTGGCCTCTGCACGGGTCATATGCTCGAGGGTACCTGTGAAAACAAGAGTTTTGTTGGCAAGAGGGTTATCGCTTATCTGTAGTGGAATTTCATTAACAACGATAATTTCTTCTAAAAGGTCATGGAGCACCTGAAGATTATGAGGTTCATCAAAAAAAGCTATTAAGTCCTGAGAAACACTGGGCCCAATACCATCAATAGAAACAAGTCCTGCATAGGCTTCACTTTCCTGATCTTTTGCAGCCATCATAGCGTCCTTCCAGGTAGCATAAGAAAGATAATGACGCGCCAGAAGCTTGGCAGTAGCTTGCCCTACCTGAGGAATGCCAAGAGCGTAAATAAACCGATGAAGAGGAATTTTGCGACGAGCATTTATAGATTTAAATAGATTTTGTGCAGAAAGAGGCCCCCACCCTTCCTTTAAGCGTAAAGGGGTAAGACTTTCTTGATCCCTTTTTTCTAAGGTAAAAATATCTTGAGGCGAGTGAATTAACCCTTCTTTATAAAAAGCATCCACATGTTTTGTACCAAACCCTTCAATATCAAAAGCATCTCGAGAGATAAAATGGCGAATTCTGAGGGCCGCTTGAGCTGTGCAAATAAGTCCCCCAATACATTTTCGAGCCACTTCTCCTGGAAGGCGAACTGCATGAGAACCGCAAACAGGACATGTATGAGGAAAAACAAACGGCTTTGCAGCTTCTGGACGTTTTTCTAAGACAGGACTTAAAACTTGAGGAATCACATCTCCTGCCCGTTGAATAATAACCGTATCCCCAATGCGTACATCTTTGCGAGCGAGCTCATCCTCATTGTGAAGAGTCGCCCTAGAAACAACAACGCCCCCAACAGTAACAGGTTTAAGAACAGCGACAGGCGTTAAAGTACCCGTACGTCCTACTTGAATCAGAATATCTTCAAGAAGAGTCTGCGCCTTTTGAGCTGGAAACTTATGAGCTAAAGCCCACCTCGGTGCCCGCGTTGAAAACCCCATACGTTTCTGCCAATCAAGGCGATTAACCTTATAAACAATCCCATCAATATCATAAGGCAGAGTAGCTCTTTGGACTTCCAGTTCATGGTAATAGGCTAAGATTTCATCCACATTCTCACAAAGACGAGCGAGAGGATTGACGACAAATCCGCACCTCTTCAGTTTTTCTAAAAAGTCCCAATGAGTTGGGACATGAAAGGGGTCGTAATCATCACAAGCATAAGCAAAAAATTTGAGTGGACGACTGGCCGTTATTTTTGGATCCAATTGACGTACAGAACCTGCAGCAGCATTTCGAGGATTGGCAAAAAGAGGAATACTGTCTTTTTGCCTTTCCTCATTCATAGCCATAAAATCTTCATGGCGCATGTAAACTTCCCCTCGGATCTCGGTAAGGGTAGGGAAATTCTTATCTTCAATGAAGTTTGGAATATCCTTTAATGTCTTAAGGTTCTGGGTAATATCTTCCCCTTCCGTCCCATCGCCCCGGGTGGCACCTAAAACAAAAGTTCCTTTTTCATACTCCAAGGTAGCAGAGAGCCCATCAATTTTTGGCTCGGCAACAATCTCAATGGGGGTTTCTTGAGAAAGTCCCAAAAAACGCCGGATACGGTCCATAAAATCATAAATATCTTGATCTTCAAAACCATTATCCAAGGAGAGAACGGCTCTTCGGTGTTTAACTTTTTTAAATGGCCCTGTAAGGGGAACTCCCACCCTTAGACTCGGGCTATCTTCACGAATTAAATAAGGGAACCGCTTTTCAATGGCCGCATTGCGCGATCTAAGTTCATCATACTCAGCATCGCTGATTTGAGGTTGATCCTCAAGATAATAAAGCCTGTCATGGAGAGCTATGGTTTGAGCAAGAACTTTGAGCTCTTCCTTGGCATCTTCTTCTGTTAATTGACTTACGGGAATGGAAGTCATCTTCTCGCTCCAATTAAGCGGCGGGCAGCCGCACGGGCTTCCTCTGTAATTTCTTCGCCCGCTAGCATGCGGGCAATTTCCTCATCTCGCTCCCCCTCTTCCAAAACGCGCACGTGAGTGGTTGTGACGTCTTCTTGAACAGATTTAGAAATAACCAAGTGTTCTGATCCGTAGGCTGCAATTTGAGGAGAATGAGTAATAGCAAGAATTTGTAGAGATTTGGAGAGAGTATATAATCGCTCGCCCATGGCGGCCGCAACAGCACCTCCCGTTCCGCTTTCAATTTCATCAAAAATAAGGGTGGGTACAGCACCCGATTGAACCAAAACCACTTTTAAAGCAAGCATCAAACGGGAGAGTTCTCCTCCAGAAGCGATGGACGCAAGTGGTCCTTCAGGCATTCCGGGATTAGTTTGAACGTAAAATTCTACGCGATCAACTCCATTAAGACCCCAGCTGTCTTCTTGGCAAACGTCAAAGTGAACACGAAAGGTAGCTTGCCCCAATTTTAAGGGATCCAATTCATTTGCAAGAGCTTTTTGAAGTTCGAGAGCCTTCTCTTTTCGTATCCTTGAAAGGTAATTTGCTTTTTCAAGATAAGTTTGGCGCGCATCCTCCAGCTTCTTCTCAAGAGCTTTAAGAGTATCTTCCCTATGATCAAGAGAATTCAACTCTTCCTGAAAGGCTTTCAAAGTGGCAAGCAGGTCTTCTGTTTGGTATTTTCTGGCAAGGCCCCTTATGGCATATAAGCGATTTTCAAGGATTTCCAGATCACGGGGAGTACTCTCAACTTCTCCTTGAAGGAATTTAAGTTCCTCGCACAGTTCTTGAACTTCAATAATAGCCTGATCGGCCGTTTTAAGAAGAGGATTTATTTTCTCAGGAATTAAATCTTGAATCCGCACTAAAGCTTTATGAGATTGGAAAAGCCCTGAAAGAGCGGGGGAAAGATTTTGAGTCACAATTGTAAGAGCTTCCGCCATTTTTGCGCAATGGAAAATGAGAGCTCTTTCTTTCTCTAATTCCGCTTCTTCTCCGGGCTTAGGGTTTAATTTTTCAATTTCTTCACTCGCAAAACAGAGAAAAACTTGTCGTTCTTGAGATCTTCCCAAATTTTCTTGAAAGGTTTTCAAGCTTTCCTTGGCCTCACAATACACCTTATAAGCCTCTTCAACGGGAGATTTATCAACTTTCCCATAATCATCGAGAGCTTTCAAATGAGATTTTGGTTGAAGAAGTTTATCAAATTGCCCATGAACTTCGACCAAGTCTTGCCCCAACTGGCGCATTAAGCTTTGGGTAATCACTTGATCATTCAGGAAACATTTGCTTTTACCATCCCCATCAAGAGTGCGGCGGAAAATAAGTTCTCCACCCTCATAATCGATTTCTTGATCATCGAGTTCTTTCCACAGAGGATGGGTTGGAGGCAAGGAAAACATTGCTGTGACTTGGGCTTTTGAAGTACCTCCCCGTAAAAGACGCGCCTCCGCCCGTGCTCCCAAAGCAAGCCCCAACGCATCCAAAAGGATCGATTTCCCAGCTCCTGTTTCACCTGTTAAGAGACAAAGACCTTCTTTGAAGGAAATCTGAAGATCTTCAATCAGAACAATATTACGTATGGAAAGGGATTCAAGCATTAACGTCCATCTTCAATTTTGTACAAAGACAATACAATATTTTATGCTGAGGCTGCAAAGTCTATTTCCAATAGGGGCTCAAATGTTTCACGTTTCACACCCTAGGAAATGAAACATGAAACACGTGAGCCCACTTTAAGAAAATATTTATATTTCAAAAGATTAGAGAGACTTAGGTGAAACAAAAAATAAAACATGGCCTGAGGCTGATTTTGAATATGGCGATTTTATCAAGATCCCTTGACATCTGTCCCAGCACGCGCCATGTGTTAAGAAGAACAATAGGTAATGGATGATACGCATGAAAGCATTTCTTTTTCCAGGACAAGGGTCCCAAAGTATTGGCATGGGACGTGAAATTTATGATGCATTTCCCTGTGCAAAGGACGTTTTTCAAGAAGTTGACGAGACTTTAAAGCAAAATCTCACAAAGATTATCTTTGAAGGTCCCGAATCTGACCTTGTTTTGACCGAAAATACTCAGCCCGCCCTTATGACTGTAAGCATAGCACTTATGCGGGTTTTGGAGAAAGAAGGTGGTCTAAACCTCTCGAAGGAAGCTGCCTTCGTTGCTGGCCACTCTTTAGGCCAATATACAGCTCTTTGTGCAGCTGGAGCTCTTAGCCTTGCAGATACAGCGCGTCTTCTTAAAATCCGTGGACAAGCCATGCAAAAGGCCGCACCTGTAGGGGAAGGCGCCATGGCGGCAATTTTAGGGCTTGAAATGGCCGATGTAGAACAAATTGTGCGCGATACAGCCCAAGGGCAGATTTGCGAGATTGCCAATGATAATAGCCCCGGACAAGTGGTCATTAGCGGCCATAAGGAAGCAGTGGAAAGAGCTGTTGAGCTTTCAAAGGAAAGGGGAGCTAAACGCAGTATCCTTCTAAACGTAAGCGCGCCATTCCATTGTGCCCTTATGAAGCCAGCCCAAGAGCGGATGGCAGCGGCCTTCCAAGAGGTTCTGGTAAGAAATCCTTGTATTCCCGTTTTTGATAACGTTTCAGCTGAAGCCGTTCAAGAGGGATCAATCCTCACCCAACTTTTGATTGACCAGGTTACAGGACGCGTCCGGTGGCGCGAGAGCATCGAAAAGATGGCCGAAGCTGGGGTGACCACAACACTGGAAATTGGCGCCGGAAAGGTTCTTACAGGCCTTTCAAAACGTATTTGCCCTGCTCTCGAAGGTATTGCTTTGAATACGCCTTATGATATAGAGTCTCTTCTGAAGCAAGACATAGCAGCGTAAAGGATTTATCATGTTTGAACTTAAAGGAAAAAAAGCCCTGGTAACAGGAGCCACAGGTGGTTTAGGAGCTGAAATAGCCCGTGCCCTTCACAGGCAAGGTGCCTATGTAGCCCTTTCTGGTACACGCAAAGAAAAGCTCGAAGAGCTAGCAAAAAAGTTGGGAGACCGTGCCATTATTCTTCCCTGTGATCTTTCCAATGTAGAATCTACGCAAAAGCTTATTTCTGAAGCGGAAACAGCGCTAGGGGGACTTGATATTTTGGTCAATAATGCAGGTCTAACCCAAGATGGGCTTATGCTGCGCATGAGTGACGATCAATGGAGTAAAGTGATTGAGGTGAATTTAAACTCTGCTTTCCGCCTGTCTCGTGAAGCCATTAAGGGCATGATGAAACAACGTGCTGGAAGAATTATCAACATTACCTCAATTGTTGGTGTAACAGGCAATGCAGGGCAAGCCAACTATGCGGCCTCGAAGGCAGGTTTGATTGGGCTTTCTAAGTCCTTGGCTGCAGAAGTGGCCACCCGCGGTATTACAGTGAACTGTATTGCCCCTGGATTTATTGAATCTCCCATGACTGATGTGCTTAATGAAAAGCAACGGGAAAGAATTTTAGGGGAAATTCCTCAAGGAGAAATCGGATCCCCTCTTGATATTGCGGCTGCAGTTGTGTATTTAGCCAGCAATGAAGCCAAATATATGACGGGTCAAACCCTTCATATTAATGGCGGAATGACTATGGTATAGATTTTTTTCACTCTATGCTAGCCAAATGCGAAAGAGTATGCTAGCAAGCCATAGTTAAAGTAGGTAAATTATGTTTACCTTAATAATGTAATTGTCAACAACGTAAGGAAAAGTTGAAATGAGTGACGTTGCTGCACGTGTAAAACAAATTGTCGTTGAA
>JAIESK010000061.1 GCA_019746105.1 Alphaproteobacteria bacterium | reverse complement strand
GGCTGTTTCTCTAACGTCAACGCATAGTTTGTCGTTATTATGATCAATTCCTTCTTCAAATGCTTGAAAAATCTTACTAAGAGCTTCGGGAGATACCCTCGTTATCTCAAGGAAAGCTAAACCTTGGCAATAGGGATGCATTTCACGAATAGCTCGTTGTTTAAATCCTTCTATAACCTCTCCAACGTTATCAAGTGTAATTTCAAAATCTAAAATAATGTTTATCCTATCCGTATCTGATAAAGCATCACCTAGCTGACTATAATTCTTGTCATTTATAACGATAGACCCCGGAATAGTTTGAGCTCCCACGAGTTGGCTCAGGTGAGCGGTCCATTGTCTATATTTATCCTCATTACCATGTTCATTGAAATATCTTAAAAGTTCCACGATAGGGGTACTCTGAGGATGAGCCATTAATTGTTGCTCAAAAGAGCTTATAAGATGGCTCATTTCTTCAGCTTCTATAGGGATTCCTAGCTCATATAACATAAAGAAAGAAACATCTTTTGCTGTGTAATTCTTTCTTTCCACTTCCTTAAGTGCCCTTTCTACCCAATATCTTGCTAAGTGAGGAACATAAAGAGAGCCTTTAAACTCTGGGTAAGAAAAATTTTTGTCATTAAACATCCGCGCAATTTCCAACATATTTTCTGTTGTTGCATCATATTCAGCAGCTTTTTCTATTCGATAGATTGCAGCAGTGCGAACAAGAGCATTTCTTGCTGCAGGAGACCAACCATGCTCAGGAAGAACTTCAAACCTCCCACTTAAGGCACGATATCCAACATGTCCTGATAAACTCTGAGCAATCCTACGGTCACGTTCATTTGAAATTTCATTATACCCCCAAATGAGAGCTGCTATGTCATTTTTGATTTGGTATTTTTTTGCAAAAAATTTCCATGCCACTTGATGTAAAGGTAAGGTCTCTGCTTCTTGCTTATAATGATGAAAATTAGGGAAATAGTAAGTTTCTTTGATATTACCTGTTCCCCGGTCTAAGGTAAAAAAGATAAAACCTTCTGGAATAGGTTGTTTCTCTTCTTTCTTACCTTTTTTGCGAGTTATAAGTAGAGGATGCTCAGCATAAATGGCAAGCTCTTTGTAAGAGTCTCCTTTCTCTTCTACTTCCTGTACTAAGAAGTTACGGATAGAGCGATTATAGTAAGAATTTTGAGGTGTATAGTTTCTAACATCTGCCGTTGAATTAGAATTATTATGAGTAATGGTAATAGCGTGATCTATTCCATGCCCCGGATCAAAAACAATGTCCGTATCCATAGAGCTAAAATTTTTCTTACTTCTCGTTTTATCAACTTTCATCTTTTTTTCTGTAAAAGAGTAAGTTTCAATAAACTTTGGTTGGTGATGACGACCATAAGCTCCTTTATCTATTTTAGGATCTGTGACTTGAGGAACAGCAAAAGCTTCATATGTAGGAAGTAAATTATCACCGCGCTGAAGATAGTTCATATGAGTTGGGCCTACATAAGCAATCTCTTCTCTCCCTGAAGAAGCCACAGCTTTTTTATGAGGCCCTCCCTCAAGATAAATCTCTCCTCGCTGAGTTAAAGGCTTTTCATTTGCTTTTAATTGGCCAAAATTTTGTTCAAAGTGTTGAGGGAGAGTTGCAACATCAGGCGTCAATTTCTGCGTTTCACTATACCTACTCCTCCAATCCCTATATCTTTCTCTTTCTTCTTCTTTATAATCTCGAAAAAAACCAGAGTTTGAAAAAGATTCTGCCACTGGCTTATATGTAAGCTCAGTTGAAGTAGGTTTAGGCGCGCTTTCTTTTGGTTTCTTAACTGATACAGAAATAGCAGTAGGCCCTTTGTCTATAGGGTCTTCCATCGCCCAGATTTTGGTGGCTCCCAGAAGCAACGCTGTAGACACTAAAAGTGATTTTTTCAGAACGTTCATAAATATCTCCGTATCATTTGTTATCGCTTATAACCTTCATTATTGTTTTGCTGAGGTTTAGCTTAATGAATTTTATTTAGGAGGAGCGTACTTTCTACCCAGGAAATTCCCCTAGGTAGCTTTTTCAAGGAAAAAAAGATGGGTGTATGTGAGTTAATTTTTGTTGTTTGTAAAAGTATGCCCGGAAATTTTTAATGAAACTTGAGAACTTAAAAAGCTTAGGATTTTCTTGGCGCGCCCGAGAAGATTCGAACTCCTAACCTTCTGATCCGTAGTCAGATGCTCTATCCAATTGAGCTACGGGCGCGTTTGAATGTCTTCTTCTTAAAAGAATATGAATCGGACTGCAAGGAAAAAGTACATCACCCATCTGCCTATGCCGTGCGCTCAAGCGCCTCAACCCCTGGCAAAGGTTTTCCTTCAAGCCATTCCAAGAAAGCTCCCCCTGCGGTTGAAACATAGGAGAAATCGTTCAGTACGCCCGCATGGTTGAGGGCAGCCACCGTATCTCCTCCTCCCGCAATAGAAAGAAGAGTCCCTTCCGCAGTCAAACGGGCCACGCCTTGAGCCACCGCATTGGTACCATAATCAAAAGGTGGCACTTCAAAAACCCCTAAAGGACCATTCCAAAGGAGTGTATGGCAACGCTTCATCGTTTGAAGAATATGAGCAATGGTAGCAGGCCCAATATCAAAGATTTTTTCCGCCTGACCTATGGCAGAAAGATCGCGATTTTGATGATTTTTAAGATCTTCCAAACTTTCAGCAACAACGACATCCACAGGAAGAAGAATTTTCTCTCCCTTCATCAACTCAAGAGACGTTTCCAGAAAATCTGGCTCATATAGAGAAGCTCCAATATCATGGCCTTTGGCTGCAAGAAAAGTGTTAGCCATAGCTCCGCCAATCACTAAAACATCAACTTTAGGAAGCAAATTCTTAAGAAGAGGTAACTTCGTAGAAACCTTTGCTCCACCCACGATCGCCATCATGGGAGCTTCTGGGTACTCCAGTACTCGCTCCAATGTTCTAAGCTCTTGCTCCATTAATCGACCGGCAAAAGACGGCAAAAGATGCGCAACACCTTCCGTAGAGACATGGGCCCGGTGAGCTGCGGAAAAGGCATCATTAACGTAAACATCGGCCCAGGTGGCCATCTCTCTAGCAAAAGCGGGATCATTTTCCTCTTCCCCCTTTACAAAACGAATGTTCTCGAGAAGGAGCACTTCCCCCTCCCCCAAATGCTCAATCGCCTCTTTAACTTGAGGACCTTGAGATTCCTTACAAAAGAAAACCGGGGTGGGAACCATCGCCCTTCTTAAAGCTTCTGCAATAGGTGCAAGTGTATAAGCACTATCTTTACCTTTAGGTCGCCCTAAATGGGCCATCACAATGACCTTTGCCTTCTTTGCAACCAATTCCCTTAAGGTAGGAAGTGAACGTTCAAGACGCGTTAAATCAGTCACCTGTCCCTCTTGCAAAGGAAGATTTAAATCAAGACGAACTAGAACACGTTTTCCAGCAGCCTTCCCATTGGCTTCTAAATCATCAAGAGTTTCAAAGTGCGGCATTTTGTTTCGACCTCCAACACTTTTTATCTTAATCAAATAAAGCTTTAATGCAAAGGCTTAATACCTATGGCAAACTCCGGATACTTCTCTTGGTTTCAGCGTGATGGTCGTAGATTCCCCAAGCATTTCTAGGGGAGCTGCATTTTTAATGGTATAAATGCATTTTCCTCCACAAAATTGGACATCGCTCACTTCATAAAAACCAGGAGGACAATAATCTAAACAGGTGAGCCCCCATCCTACATCCACCACATCCCACCTTGTCCGCTCATACTGAACAAATGAAATTTCATTGTTAATGATAGATGCTGCTTCATCACTTGTTAACTCATAACAAGGAAATTCGCTCTCAATGGCAAAAGTCTCACTTCCGCACAACAAAGCTAAGCCTACAAAAATACTTTTCCTCATCTTGGCCTCTCTTGCCCATTTAGGCTTTTCATCTCTTGATTCTAGGGGAATAAGATTAATAACTTCTTAATCTTTCTCGTAGAATATGGAGTTAAATAATGCTTTAATGGATAAACAAAGAACAAGGGAGAAATTATTGGAAACACTTCCATTAGATTTATCAAATGCCATCGATCGGACCTTAGCTCCCCTGAATTCAGATCAGCTACGGAATGATTGTTTTGAACTTTCACAACGCTATGCAAACCATCAATTCATTGAAACAGAAGGCCATCGTCAAGCTTATATTGCCGCCCGTCTTCCCGCTACCTATGGGGCCACTCGTCAGGTTTTTCGCCGAATTGAACCTTACCTTGCCACTGTTAAAAATCTCCTCGATTTAGGGGCCGGGGTAGGAAGTTTGGCTTGGGCAGCACGAGAGGCTATGCCACATCTACAACGGGTCACCCTTTTTGAAAAAGATGTGGAGCTCCTTCGCTTAGGCCAGCATCTAACCGAAGACAGGCTTTCCCCTCTTCAACTTTCCTGGTGCCGCGATGATTTAACATCAGAAGAAGTTTATCCTTTACATGATGTGGTTACAGCCTCTTATGTATTAAATGAGCTTTCCCCAAAGGAACGTCTTTTTGTGCTTGATCGGGCTTATAGCGCTGCTGAAAAGCTTCTCATCCTTATTGAGCCAGGAACGCCTGAAGGCTACAGCCACATTCTCACAGCGCGCCAGTTTTTAGCAGACCGCGGCGCTCACATTATAGCGCCCTGCCCTCAAAATGGCCTTTGCCCCATCGCCCCCCTTTATAACAAAGGCAAAGATTGGTGCCATTTCAGTGTCCGCATTCCGCGCGGTAAATACCACCGCCGAGCCAAGCAAGGCGCCCTTCCCTATGAGGATGAGAAATATTCTTACCTTGTGGTCTCTCCTCTCTCTCAGCCTACGCCACAAGCCCGTATCATCAAAGCGCCTATGCGTAAAACAGGTCATGTGATTCTTGATCTGTGCAATGACAAAGCAGAACTTGAACGGGTGACTGTTGCCAAGAGCGAGGGAGAAACTTACCTAAGAGCTCGTGATGCTGAGTGGGGCGATGAGTGGGAAGATTATAAGCATTCCTAGCTTGCTCAAGCTGCAAAAGCTTAAATGGCTTGCTCTCTCTCACTTATTCCTTATGATGTTAACTTTATCAAGCTTGTTGTTAGCCGAATTACGCCCTGTTCATGGAGAAAAGCGGGCTATTGATATCGATCTTCATTCAGGCGCTACACTAAGAATAACGCAAGACCAGATCGTTTCTAATACTCATTTCCGGGTGAAGCTGAAGGGGAAAGGCAATAAGGGTCAGGCTCATGTTTACATAGGGACTGTTCATATAAGCATAGATCGTTCTAAATCCCTTATCCAACATATTCGGAGTTTAAGAGCAACACAGGGTATTAAGAGTGCTAAACTAAACACGTTCTTGTCAGATGAGGGGTGTGAAAATAAAATTGGAAATTCTAACACAACTTTCCTCTCTGATTCAGATCTTCCTACCCAGCAATATCAATTGGGTTGCACACTTACAAATTTAGCATACGAGTTTGGCAAAGGAATTCCCTTTCTACAGAAAGCCATAGATTTACTGACACAAAGTTCTATTGCAGGTTTTCAACCAGCTAAAGAAATGCTTCCTCTTGTACAAAACAATTTGGCCGTTTCTCTTGCATACTTGGCACAGGAATCAGAAGAAGGATTTTCTCTTTTAAGAGAAGCCGTAGAGTTACTGACACAAAGCGCAGAAGCAGGATGTCAACTTGCCAAAAGAAATCTTCCTATTGAGCAATATAAGTTAGGAGTTATGCTTGCAAATTCAGCACAAAATTCACCAGATAAAATCCGTCTTCTAAAAGAATCAATCTATTTCCTTACAGAAAGTGTATCTGCAGGTGATCCATATGCTAAAAAAAATCTTCCTATTGCCCAATATAACTTGGGTTGCACCTTGGCAAATTCTGCAAAAAAATCAGTGGAAAGAGTCTCCTTTCTAAGGGAAGCCGTAAAGGTACTTACAGAAAGCCTATTGGGAGGCTATCAACGTGCAGGAAAAAAGCTTTCTGCCGTTGAATATCAGTTAGGCTGCGCACTTGCAAATTCTGAAGAAGGATCTGAGGATGAAGTCCCCCATCTAAGAGAGGCTATGTTTTTACTTGAATCCAGTCTAAACTCCAGCTTTCAGAAGGTTGAAACTTTTCCTTACATCCACGCCACTTTAAAAAAAATTAATAAACGCCTTAAAGCTTTATTAAAGCAATCTCATTCTCAACATCAGCAACAAAATGGGCCATTTTAGCAAGAAAGGCTTCAATTATTTTGCAGTTAATTTTCTTGTTAGATTGACCTCACCCTTGAAGAGGAGTAAAAAAGCGAGAAGTTCAAAAACAATAAGGTTAACGTATGCTTTCGGCTCCAGAAGACATCAAGCGCCCCCTTTCCCCCCATCTGCAAATCTACAAGCCTCAGATCACATCTGTTTTATCCATCTTGCATCGGGGAACGGGTATTGTGCTTTTTGGTGGCTCACTCCTATGGTGTTTTTGGTTTGTTAGTCTTGCGGCAGGCAAAGCCTCTTATCACCAAGGTCAAGCTCTTCTCTTAAGCCCCCTTGGTCTGTTCATCCTCTTAGGCTGGTCCTTTTCCTTCTTCTATCATCTATGCAACGGCATCCGTCACTTGCTTTGGGACATTGGTATTGGTTATGAAATGACAACAGTACGCAAAACCGGTTGGACGGTTATTTTTTCCTCTGTCCTCCTTACGGGCATAACTTGGGCTATGGGCGTCATGAAGTGGAAGGGTCTCTTATGAAATATGAATCTTCTCTCAAGCAGGCTCAAGGATTAGGATCGGCTAAAAGTGGTGTCCATCATTGGCTTTTACAACGTATCACTGCCATAGCTCTTATTCCTTTAGGGCTTTGGTTTGTAGGGTTTTTTCTTTTTTTACTCACTTCCCCCTATGAGGAAGCTCATGCCGCGTTTTTATCTCCTTGGACAGTTACTCTTGCCGTTTCCTTTATTATTGCCCTCTTTTATCACTCTTCCTTAGGCATGCAGGTGATCTGGGAAGATTATATTCCCCATGAATTAACCCGCTGGGCGCTGATCATGGGCACCCATTTGTTTTGCTCTTTTTTAGCGATTTTATCCCTGATATCTATTCTTAAAGTATTTTTAACCTGAAAGTAAGGCGATGACTCAAAAATATCAAATTACCGATCACATGTATGACGTTATCGTTGTTGGCGCTGGTGGTGCCGGCCTCAGAGCTACCCTCGGTATGGCCGCCCAAGGTCTTAAAACCGCTTCTATCACAAAGGTTTTCCCCACCCGCAGTCACACAGTTGCGGCCCAAGGGGGTATCAGTGCGGCCCTGGATAACATGGGAGATGGGGATAACTGGCGCTATCATATGTACGATACGGTCAAGGGTTCCGACTGGCTCGGAGATCAGGACGCTATCGAATACATGTGCCGCAACGCCATTCCTGCGGTGATTGAGCTAGAGCACATGGGTGTGCCCTTTTCTCGCACCAAAGATGGTACCATTTATCAACGCAAGTTCGGGGGCCATACTATTGATTATGGTAAATCCATGGCCCAACGGTCCTGCGCCGCTGCTGACAAAACGGGCCACGCTATTCTTCACACTTTATACCAACAAGCCTTAAAACATAAGGCCACTTTTTTTAATGAATTCTTTGCTATCGATCTTATTATGGATGCAGAAGGGATATGCCGCGGCGTCATGGCATGGAATCTCGAAGATGGCACGCTACACCGTTTTGCGGCCCACATGGTGGTGCTCGCCACCGGTGGTTATGGACGAGCTTATCTATCTTGCACCTCCGCTCACACATGCACTGGTGACGGTAATGCCATGATTTTACGGGCAGGGCTTCCCCTTCAAGATATGGAATTTGTTCAGTTTCATCCCACCGGCATTTATACGGCTGGCTGTCTGATGTCAGAAGGTGCTCGCGGAGAAGGCGGTTATTTGACCAATAGTGAGGGAGAACGGTTTATGGAGCGTTATGCGCCCCATGCAAAAGACCTAGCTTCTCGCGATGTGGTCAGCCGAGCTATTACCATGGAGCTACAAGCTGGCCGAGGCGTTGGACCTTTAAAAGATCACGTTTACCTTCATCTAGAGCATCTAGACCCTAAGATAATTCATGAACGCTTACCTGGCATTACAGAAACGGCACGCATCTTTGCTGGCGTTGATGCCACCAAAGAGCCCATCCCTGTACTTCCTACGGTTCATTATAATATGGGCGGCATTCCCACCAATCACCTGGCAGAAGTGCTCAATCCAACGAATGAAAATCCAGAGCAAGTCGTCCCAGGCCTTATGGCTATTGGAGAAGGCGCTTGCGTTTCCGTCCATGGAGCCAATCGCCTGGGGACCAATTCTTTACTGGATCTTATCGTTTTTGGCCGTGCAGCGGCTTATCGGGCTGCAGAAGTTATTACCAAAGAAAAAACAGTGAAATCTTTGGGGCCCAAAGATGGTCAGGAAGTCATTGAAAAAATTGATCGCCTACGCCATGCTAAAGGCCCTCTTAAGGTGGCTGAGGTGCGCCTGAATATGCAACGTACCATGCAAAACTATTGCGCTGTTTTCCGTACCAAAGAGCACCTTGAGGAAGGCATTAAAAAGCTTCAAGAAATTGTAGCTTCTTATCAAGACATTCATTTGACAGATCGGTCAATGATTTGGAACACAGATCTTGTCGAAGCCCTAGAGCTTGAAAACTTGCTTCAACAATCCATGGTAACCATTCACTCGGCCCTTAACCGCACGGAAAGCCGAGGCGCCCATGCTCGGGAAGATTATCCAGCCCGCGATGACAAGACATGGTTAAAGCATACGGTTGCACGCCTCTCATCGGAGAAGGTATCCTTCACCTACCGCCCTGTGCATTTGTATACACTGACCCCTGAGGTGGAAGTCATTCCGCCCAAGGAACGGGTTTATTAAAGGAAGATTTCATATGGTTCAACTGCGTCTGCCCCCTAATTCTAGGATTAAAAAAGGAAAAACCTTCCCTTCGCCGACAAAAAGCTCTCGCATGAAGCTTTTTCATATTTATCGCTATGATCCCGATGATAAGGAAAATCCGCGCCTTGATACCTATGAGCTAAACCTTGAAGAATGCGGCCCTATGGTGTTGGATGCACTCATCAAAATTAAAAATGAGGTAGATCCTACTCTGACTTTCCGCCGTTCTTGTCGCGAAGGCATCTGCGGCTCCTGCGCCATGAATATTGATGGCACCAATACGCTCGCGTGCATAAAACACATTGAGGAATGCAAATCGGACGTTAAAATTACTCCCCTCCCGCATTTATACGTGATCAAAGATTTAGTTCCCGATTTAAGCTTTGCCTATTCCCAATATGATTCCATTAAACCATGGCTCCAATCGGACGAAACCCCGCCTCCTGACAAAGAGCGCCTTCAAAGCATTGAAGAGCGAGAAAAACTGGATGGTTTGTGGGAATGCATTCTATGCTTTTGCTGTACCACCAGTTGCCCTAGCTATTGGTGGAATGGGGATAAATATCTTGGTCCTGCGACCTTATTACAATCCTACCGCTGGATTGCGGACAGTCGAGACGAAGCCACCGGTGAGCGCCTCGATGCTCTCGAAGATCCCTTTAAACTTTACCGGTGCCATACCATCATGAACTGCACCAGCACCTGTCCCAAGAGCCTGAATCCCGCAAAAGCAATTGGAAAAATTAAGAAAAAAATGGTGGAGAGGTTGTAATTAGGGGAGATCCTGAGTCCCTTTCGCTGAGCTCAAGGTCTCAGGATGACCTATTTCTTAATAAAAATAGAGGGTTGTCATCCTGAGGAGCCCGAAGGGCGAGCTCAGGATCTCGATTAAATCTGATAACTAGTCGCCCGTTAAAAAGTTCTGGACACGAGGAAAATCCTAGAGGAATCGAGTAGATTTTGATAAAATAATT
>JAIESK010000064.1 GCA_019746105.1 Alphaproteobacteria bacterium | reverse complement strand
ATGGCGGAGGGAGAGGGATTCGAACCCTCGATACGGCTTTTCAACCGTATAACGGTTTAGCAAACCGCCGCCTTCAGCCGCTCGGCCACCCCTCCATTATACACCCTTTATTTTCTAATGACCTTTAAGGGGGTTGTCAACAGGGCATCCCATTAAATGAAGAAAAGGAGGATTTAAAATTCTTTCATTTTCATGTGTTGGGCAACAATCGCATTACGAGCAAGTGCGTCCGCACGCTCATTCTCAGGATGACCACTATGCCCTTTTACCCAATGCCAGTTAACTTTGTGTAAGGCTGCGAGTTCGTCAAGCCGCAGCCAGAGATCTTGGTTCTTTACTGGCTTATTATCAGCAGTTTTCCAACCATTTTTTTTCCAGTTCGTCATCCATCGCGTAATGCCATCGCGCAAATATTGGCTGTCTGTGTGGAGTTCGACTTCTGAAGGATTGGGCAAAGCCTCAAGAACCCCAATGGCAGCGCTCATTTCCATGCGATTGTTGGTTGTTAGGAGCGCAGCACCGGATAAATCCTGCTCCAGCCCCTGGTACTGCAAAACGGCCCCCCAACCCCCTGGCCCGGGGTTTCCACTGCAGGCGCCGTCTGTATAGGCCTCTATGTGAGGTTTGAGTGTGGAGGGGAGTCCCTTTAAAATATCGATCAGGTTTTGTGTTTCATGTTTCAAGGCCGTTACCACCATTGTTATTTTTCCTTAAACTATCCGCATTTCTTTAGTTTTTGAGATCACATTCCTCATCATAGGTGAAAACAGGAGGCTTTGCGATGTAAAAATCAAAGAATTTTGACTCTCTTGGTCTATAATTCTGAAGCGTAAAGTGATGTTAAAGCTCAAGCCTCCAGGCTTTTAGGGATATTGAAATGGATGTTTTCTTCAACAACACGGATTTCTTCAACAGTGATTATAAAGCGCTCACGGCAAGCTTCAATAAGTTCATCAACAAGAATTTCTGGAGCAGAAGCTCCCGCACTGATGCCTAGGCGACTGGCGCCTTCTAACCAGGTCCAATCAATTTCTGATGCTCTGGGGTAAAGACGGGCCTCAGGGCAGCCATGTTTCCTCGCGACTTCAACCAAGCGCACAGAGTTTGAAGAATTGGGTGAACCAATCACAATCATTCGGTCTACCTTATCCGCAAGGGTTTTTACAGCCAGCTGTCGATTGGTCGTTGCGTAACAAATATCTTCCTTCTTTGGTCCTTGAATCTGGGGGTATTTTGTTTTGAGAGCGGCGATGATGTCGGTCACTTCATCAACAGAAAGGGTCGTTTGCGTGGCATATGCCAGTTTATCTTCTTTAGAGAAAGATAGCTTTGCGACATCATCCACAGTTTCAACAAGAACAACTGTGCCAGCTGGCACCTGACCCATGGTACCAACCACTTCCGGGTGACCCGCGTGGCCAATTAAGACAACCGTGCGACCTGACTCTTGATGATGTTCAACTTCTCTATGGACTTTGCTGACTAAGGGGCAGGTTGCGTCTAGATAATAAAGGGAGCGTGCTTTTGCTTCATTGGGCACAGATTTGGGAACCCCGTGGGCTGAAAAAACAACCGGACGATCATCTGGCACTTCATCCAATTCCTTGACAAAAATAGCCCCCTTTTCTTCCAGGCTCTCCACTACAAAGCGATTATGGACAATTTCATGGCGGACATAAACGGGACTTCCGTGCTTTTCAATGGCTCGTTCTACAATTTGAATGGCACGGTCTACGCCTGCACAAAACCCACGGGGGCTTGCTAGGACGAGCGTAAGAGGAGGAGGCACATTCATCATAAAGGGGCGATTCTCATTTCGTAAATATTGGATTAGATTTACCAATCTTTCGTATCTATTACAATATCTTATTGAAAGTTAGTAAAAAGCTATTATAGGTTTTCCACCGAGCTCCTCAAATCGGAAAACAAGAGGAAGGGCGTCAGGAAAAAGATCGGCATCCATTATGGGAATGTTCTTATTGTTAACGATCAATGTGTCCTTGCGACTGGTCATAGGGCGTCCCGCGGCTCTCGTATACATATAAAAATATCCCCCTTTCATAAATCTATAGGTGTAGGAAAGCGCCTTTGTTCTTAATAATTCGGTAATTTCTTGAGGTCTTAAATATATTGTGGAAGAATACGATATGGATTTATCTCCAATCATAAAGCTTGGGTTGTAATGAGCTCGAGAAGGGTCATTCAATTGGTTGTCATTGGCTCTATTAGCATTGATTATAGAGAGTTTAATTTCTCCAAGCTCTGCTTTCTTTAGGTAATTCAAGAACTTTTCATCAAATCGATTAAAGGAAGCAATCTGCTCTAACTGGTCACCTTCTTGAAAAATCATTGCCGCACTTGGAACCATTGGCGTGTAACTCTTTATTTTTAATTGATTATTACAAAAAATGCCTAGTGTTCCGACCAAAAGCCCAACCAAAAGAGCAAATGATATCTTTCGAAAAAAAGGATTGTTCCCCTTTAATTTTAGGAGGAGAAGAATAAAGCAACTCGTCCAAAAGCTTACAGAAAGAAGAATGCCCCTCGATAAGAATACTTTCATGTTGGCGAAAATGGTTTGGTCGAAAGTCATTTTCAATGAAGCAATAGGCGCATTTCGCCCTTGCTCAAGAAATTCCCAAATATTATTCCAGGATAAAAAGTCTAAAGGCTTTATCAAAAAACATAAAAGAATCAGTCCGTTAGATATTAAGGTAACGTAATAAAAGTAAAGAGTTTTTTTAGTTAAAGGCATCACATTCAAAACTTCTATAAGTGTTGGGGCGCTGAAAAACCTGTAAATACCCGTTGCCAAAACCTTGGAGAATCCAGTTGTTTCCAATGCTGGATTGAAGGAGAGGGCTATTGTTGTAAAGAACATAAGTAAAGAGAAGCGAAATGGTCGTGGCCCTCTTAAAATGTGAGCTTGAATCCCACAAAGAATGAACGCCATAAGTGGCGAGAAGTAAAATGATCGGAGAAAATGAAAATGTCACATATCCTCTTGAAGGCGCACCGAGAAGTGTAACCCCAACAGCAAAAAAAAGAAATGATGAGACAATCCAAAAATAGAGGATGATATAATTTTGATTTTTGATAGCTAGGAGGATTGCTGAAAAATATCCTAATAAGAGAATGGGTCCATAGGATAAAAGGCCATCTGTTGTGGCGTTAAGGTAGGATTTTATTAAGGGCATAAAATCCCCATTTGTAGTTGTTAATAAGTAATATAAGACGCCCCCTTTTTTTAGGAGAAAACCAGAAATGATACTAAACGAAAGAGAAGGAAGCAAAGCTATGGCAACAAGGAACAAGATTCGATAAATTTTTATCCTTAAGGCTGAGGAATCCCTAAAGATACAGTAGATTGAGATGGGTACCAGAATTGGTAAGCTCAACCATGCGGAGTCATAACCAAGTTGGAGGAGCCCTATTGCCGCATAAATAATTATATGATCATAAAAGATAAAGGTTTTTTGCCAGATACGTTGACGGCAAGCAAGGGCAAAAATGATATAGTGTGACCCATATCCTAGAACATGAGGGGCAATTTCCCCAACACTGTTTAAGAAGCCTTGGCCAGCCGCAACGAATACACCCCCAATGGCCTGTGCAGGCTGAGAGTGGGAAAATGTCCTAATAATGTATTGGATACAATAAACAAAGAACATCCATAAGATCACATTGACTAAGATGCTTGCTAAAATGGGATTCAGGAACCAGAAAGTTTTTACAATAAAAGCATATAAGGATCTTTGAAGTTCGAAACCGCTTCCAAGACTAATGCTCGTTCCTTCAACGCCCAAAAAAGCCTGTATTTGATTCAGATAATATAAATTCTCGGTGCCGAAGGGCCATAATCCATCATACGCCACGGTGGCAAGAAAACCCCTGGGGAGTTCCCATGTTTGAGTCATAGATAATACACCTGACCATTTATAGCTCCATGGAATGGATTCAATGAGGATGAGCAGGCAGCAGAAAAAGAATATCTTAAGATTTACCTTAGTTGTTTCTAAGGGTTCTATGATGTTATCGAAGGCTTTGAAAAAATTCCTAAAAAACAACAAATTTGAAGTCCTGTTCAAAATATGGGATTGAAGTTTGCAATAGGGTTTATTTATCCATAATTTGTTTGAGCAAATCTGCGATAAGCCCAAAGCAAAAGATAATGATACAGGTCAAAAGACCTCCAACGCCAAGGTAAAAACCACTCTTGAGTCCCAAAACGGCAGACATGAAGAACCCAATTAAAGCACCCATAAAACACAGAATCCCAAATAATATAAATATTTTCAATGGGTTATAGTAGTTTATGGCTTGAATAATATATTGCAATGTTCTCAACGAATCTTTGACAAGTCGAACCTTAGTTTGACCACTTCTTTCGTGATAGGGGATGTCTATATAATGAACTGTTTTTCCTGTCATCATGTAAGCAAGGGTCATAGATGTTGTAAAGCTGAATGTATCGCACAAGTGTTTGAAGTACTTTGACACGGTTGTCTTTGAAAAGATCCGGAAGCCTGAATTTATATCTGGAATAGATCGGCCAGCGGTAAATTCGACCAAAAATTTAAGAATTTTACGAAGAGGGGATTTGATGATGGATTCTCTGTAAAATTCCCCAGTTCTCTTGCCGACAACCATGTCAAAACCCTTGTTGTATTCCGCAAGGAGTTCTTCTAGATTTTCGAAAGGATAGGTCAAGTCCGCATCAATAATGACGATAGTGTCAAATTTTGCGGCTGAAATGCCATCTTTGAGTGATCGGCCGTATCCAAGATTATGAGGGTGACGAATAACTGTAATTTCCTTCGTCTTTGAGAGCGTCTTTAAGCGTGTTGGTGTTTCGTCAAGAGAGCCATCATCCACAATGACTATTTCAAAGGGTTTGATGGTGGAGTTTTGTAAAACCTGACATATTTTGTCAACGGTTAAGAGAATGGCATCTTGTTCGTTATAGGCAGGAATAATCACACTGATCATGTTACGTCTTTCTTTAAAATGACATATAAAGACTGGCCAAAAAACTTTTTTGTCAGAGGTTGAATAAGTTTGGAAAACGGCAAAACAATCTTATTAAAAAAGCGAACCTGTTGATTGACAGAAGGGTCGTTAAGGGATTTATGCGACATGAATCGATTAATCCACCACCCAATGCCACCCAAGAAATTGAAATAAGACCATTCAACAATGCTTCCGCCACATTTATTAGCAAGAAGAGTCATGTCTTTAATCGTATATCGACGATAATGACCGGCGAGACGGTCAAGGTCTGTATACAATGCTTGAAAAGCGGGAACAAAAAGGAGAATGTGACCTGAAGGTGTCAAAACATTAAGCATATTCTTCAAGGCTTTTTCATGGTCTTCTATGTGTTCAAGGACATTAAGGCATAAAATAGAATTAAAACGATGTTGGGTTATTTCTTTTGTAAAGGTCTTTGAGCTTAAGTCGGCACACACATACTGATTGTCTGGGTAATTCTTTTGAGCGTGCTCCACAAGAGTCTGGTCGATATCAAGGCCCACGTAAGAGCGAATTTTCTCACAGAAGTATTCGTAGAAAGTGCCATGGCCCAAGCCAATTTCAAGAAGGGGGTCTGCAAGATAGGGGCGATGATAATCCAAAATCCACCTATTATACCCATCAGCTTCTTGCATTGCCGCTGAAAAAGTAGAATTTGAGATTAAAGTTTGCGACTTCTTGTGCATTTTATGTTTAGTTTTCAAAACAAATATTTACCTATCGTTTAAATCATTTTTGGCGAGGTTAAGCGGTCCATCCACAGGCTTAAGCACAAGAGACCAAAAAGCTTTAGACCACAATCAGCCTTGCCCGACTCATGGGATTTCCAAAGGTCATGGATGGCATCTTCATTAAACCATTCCCGAAATAGCTTGTTGTCGAGCATTTGGTCTCTACTATCCCTATTTAACCACTGCGAAACAGGGGCACTAAAACCTTCCTTTTTAGCATATATGGTCGACAATGGCAAAAAGCTTTCTTGACTTTTCTTTAAAAGAATCTTCGTGCGCAACCCATTAATCTTTGTATCGATGGGTAATCGGATGATCCACTCAGCGAGTTTGTGGTTGAGAAAGGGGGCTCGGGCTTCTAAGGAATGGGCCATGCTCATGCGGTCAACCTTCACCAAGATATCATCTACAAGCCATGTTTTTAAATCAACGTAGAGATGCTGTTCCATGATATTGCAGCTTTTAACATCTTGATAAAATTGATTAAAAGAATCAAAAGGGTCGTGTTTGATAACTTCTTGGGCGTAAGGGTCACGTAAGAGTTTTTTCTTCTCATCTTCTGAAAATATTGTTCGCCAAAAATAATGAGCTTTTTGGGGGGACAACTGAAGCCCCTTACAGAACTGACGTGCCTTGTAGTCAAAGGAGACCTTATTCAGGCTCACTGGCAAAGCATTAGCACAATTTGACAAGAATTTCTTAAAAGGAAGATGATGTAAGACGCGATGAAGTTGGTCTGCGCGGTAGGTTTCGTATCCAGCAAACAGCTCGTCACCCCCATCTCCAGAAAGGCAGACTGTGACGTCTTTTCGGGCCATACCGGCCAAAACATAAACAGGAATCATAGACGTATCGGCAAAGGGCTCATCCGTGGCGCCTACTATTTTAGGAAGTAAGGATAAGCGATCCATTGCAACGGTTTCCCAATGGTGATCAACACCAATATAGGAGGCAACAGTTTGCGCTTTATCAAGCTCATTAAAAGAATCATCTTCAAAACCTATAGTAAATGTTTTTATGTTTGATGAATCTTGGTTTTTTGCCATAGAAGCAACAATAGCAGAAGAATCTATGCCCCCACTGAGAAAGGCTCCGAGAGGAACATCTGAAAGAGTGCAATCCTTAATTGTGGAACCCAAAGCTGTGTTGAACAAATCAGATAGTTGAGAGAGGGAATGGTCCCATTTTGGGGCAAGGAACTGATCTGCTAAAGACCAATATGCTTTTGGAACTGGTGCTTCTCCCTCTTGTATGATCATAAAATGAGCCGGAGGTAGTTTGTGAACATCTTCTAAAATGCAACTCTCAGTCAAGATGTAGTTTAGGGATAGGAATTGCGATATGGCTTTTGGGCTCAAGGATTGTGGGCAGAGGGGGTGTTGTTGTAAGGCTTTTAATTCTGAGCCGAATATAATGCTGCTTGTCGAATGCGTAAAGTAATAGAGGGGCTTTTCCCCAAAACGGTCTCTTGCTAAATACAGCTTCTTTTCCTGGTCATCCCATAGAGCAAAGGCAAACATCCCCTCGAGATGTAAGAGAGCATCTATTCCCCACAGACGCCAAGCCGCTAAAACCACTTCAGTATCACTGTTGGTGGTGAAGGTCATGCCTTGTTCAATAAGGGTGTTCCGCAGGGAGTGAAAGTTGTAAATTTCACCATTAAAGGAGATTATGTAACGCCTCGAAGAATCAGTCATGGGCTGATTGGCCGCTTCCGAGGTATCTAAAATGGAAAGGCGTCTGTGCCCTAAAGTGATAGGTTCCTTTGTCCATATTCCCCCGGCATCAGGGCCTCTATGAATAATGCTTTCCATCATTCTTTTGACAATTGCAGGATCTTCAGGCGTCGACCAGGATAAGCTACCAACTATTCCACACATAATACGTCTGATTTCTTAAGAAGAGTGAGAGTTGTAAATTGATATCCCAGGATCAAGAGCATGGCAAAGAGGAGTAGCCCCGTTGAGTAGGTGTATCGCAATATGGGCGGTTCAACGAGGCAAACTAATGAAAGATTGCCAAGATGTATGAGACTCGAAAAAACAAAAGAAAGATGAAATAGGTTTATATTTTTCCTCATAATACAATTCCAGACTAGCAAAATGGTGATAAAAAATACAATGGCAAAATAAGCATATCCCCCAAAGCCCCGCATAACATCTTTTATGTAGTTCTTCATATAGGAAAGAAAATTATTTTTTATCAATGTTAAAGTAATTGAGATGGCTTGCTGATCTGTGAATTTTCTGAACTCGAATTCGGAATAGGTGTCTCCCATATCATCCTTAAGAGTCTTTTTATCCCAAATCTCTTCCAACAAGGGAGAAACAATCTGGTGGTGAATGATATTGGAGTTGAGATAAAAGAGGTTCAATTCTCTCTTGGCGGGCTCTGCATCCATAAGATTTTTCTTTAATATACGAAGAACAGCTGTCTCTACAAACAGACTTTGTTTGGGGTCTTTAAATAATTTATAAGAGTCTTCCGTGGCTAAAAATAAGGGGCGATTAATGATCTCTTCTCCCGTAAAAGGGGTACCAGAAAAGGAATTATGATATACATAATGATAGGATCGTTCAGAAATCATATAGGTTGAAAGAGAGAGGACAATCGCCAGAAGAAATTGGCTCTTTTTTTTGAAAAAATGTTGGAAAAGATGTAAGTACACCAATGAAGAAAGTGCAATTCCATAATAAAATATGTATTGTTGTCGGGTAAAAGTTAAGAGAAAAATCATAAAGCAAAACATGTAGAGATCTTTTATGGTTGTTTGGAAAATTCCCTTCAAGAAAAAATAGGACGCTAGCAAAAACAAAGGATAGGCTAAAGCTTCACTTAAAATATCGTTGGCACTTTTTAAAGCTACAATAGGTAATAGGAAAACGAATAAGAGAACCCAGTGGATTTGCCAGGGTAGATTAAAGGATTTTGTGAAGAAAGATGACATGAGATGAGGAGCAATGAGGGAAAGAATAAGCTGCAACCCTACCAAAATCTGAAAAGCATAATCTTTAAATAAAAATTGAAAAAAAGAAATAATAAGGGGATATGTGCCCATTCGTATTAAGCTGTGACCAATATACGAATTGCTATCTGGACTAAAAATAGCGCCATCTCGGAGACAGAAAAGGAAAGTGGATAGAAGAAAAATAAAAATAGTTTTCTTATCTCGACCAATTCTTTCCAGGAGCAAAGCTGAATTTTTAACGATCACTTAGTGTCTCCAAAAATAAGAAAGATTCCTTGAGAAGACTAATGAAAACCATGATTTTATGCAAGAATAATAACCGGTTAAAGCAAATTTATAGAATTATGCCTAAATTTCGATTTCATGTCTTGCCCTTCAGGGCTAGATTTTCTAAAGTCTTTAAGTTGGCCCTTATCTTTCGAGGAATAAAGCGATGACTAAAATTGTTCACTCAGCCCTATCTTTTACCCTTCTCACCATGTTTTTTATCGGATGCAGCTCTTTTTCATCTTCAGACTCACCTTGTATGAAAACTGTATTGGTATCGACCTTGTCAAGAACATCCTTACATTCAGTGAGAGAAGAAGACACGCGCAGTGTAGCCATTTCAGACTTCAAAGCCGGATGTGGGGGATCAAGCGCAGACCTTCCGGGAAGGCAAGGGGAAATAGGGATCAACATGACCTTAACAGCCCCAGAGTCTATTCGCAGCAAGGTCAAGGCCCATAAAGTTGCTTTACCTATATTTATCGCGTTGTTAGATAAAGACGACAATGTTCTAGATCGTCGCGACGAAAGAATTGAAATCACCATTACGGAGGATTCATTAAAACACACCTATAAAACATCTTATCGCCCACCTGCAGGTATCGATGTGGGCAGTGAAAACCATCGAATTTTGGTGGGTTTAAATGGAAATGCTGTGGCTGCACATTCCTTTTCTGGTCACTCTTCTGCTGCAAAGAAATCACTCCCAAAAAAAGGATCGTAAAAACTTTCTCAATATTACAAGGTGAGGAATGACAACAAAAGCAACAAACCATGAGCAAGAGTTAGATATGTCCGATCGGGCTTTAGAAACAACTCCATTAGAAAGCATCCATCGTCGGTTCGGCGCTCGGATGGCTCCTTTTGCGGGTTATAGTTT
>JAIESK010000063.1 GCA_019746105.1 Alphaproteobacteria bacterium | reverse complement strand
TGGTAGACGCGCTAGATTCAGGTTCTAGTGAGCGAAAGTTCGTGGAAGTTCGAGTCTTCTCCTGGGCACCAATCCAATGTATACTTGCTTGATGTAAACTGTAATGAAAGCAAAACATGAAAATTCACTATCATCGTGGAGATCTTCCGCCCAACCTTAAGTTTAATCATTCTGTTGCTATAGATACGGAAGCAATGGGACTTTATATACCACGAGATCGTTTAACGCTTGTGCAATTGACTTCGGGTGAGGGAGACTGCCATCTTGTTCATTTTCCTCTGAAATCGTCCTATGAGGCTCCTCATTTAAGGGCTCTTCTTAATGATAAAAACGTTGAAAAGATTTTTCATTTTGCTCGTTTTGATTACGCGATCTTAAAATATTATTTACAAGTTGATGCAACCCCTCTTTTTTGTACAAAAATAGCCTCTCGACTTTCTCGGACCTATACGGATAAACATGGATTAAAGGACCTGTGTAAACAACTTTTGGGCGTTGAAATCTCAAAAACTGAACAAACATCTGACTGGGGGTCAGAGCAACTTTCAGATAAGCAGATGGAATATGCCGCTAATGACGTTATCTACCTTCATCGGTTAAAAGCAGCTTTACAAGAGCTTTTGAAGCGAGAAGGACGAGAATCAATCGCAAAGGCATGTTTTAAATTTATTCCTGCAAGATGTGAATTAGACATTCAAGGATGGAATGAAGTTGATATTTTTCAGCATTAAGTATAAACAAAAGTAATATGTTAATTTTAAGGTGTAATATTTGATGAAACAAGCAAACTTAAATTCTATTTCTCTCCATGATGATCTCGAAGAGGCTTATCGTGTTTTACGTCTTGAAGCTGAAGCCCTTCTTACTCTCGCGCAAGGGTTGGATGAGTCTTTTCAAAATGCCTTAAACATTATCATGGAAACAGAAGGTCGTGTTATCCTTGCTGGTATTGGGAAAAGTGGTCATGTTGCGCATAAAATTGCGGCAACATTTTCTTCCACAGGAACACCTGCTTTCTTTATTCACCCCAGTGAGGCGAGCCATGGGGACTTGGGGATGATTACTCCTAAAGATACTTTGCTGATTCTTTCTCTTTCAGGGGAAACGGCAGAGCTTTCGGACATAATTGCCTATGCGAAACGGTTTAATATTCTTATTATTGCTATAACATGCAGAAGGGACAGTATCCTTTCAAAAGCGGCTGAGTGTACGCTTCTTTTGCCGTCCTTTGTGGAAGCTTGTCCTTTGGGTCTTGCGCCAACAACGTCGACAACTCTTATGCTAGGCTTAGGAGATGCCATGGCTGTTTCTTTATTAAAAAGAAAAGGTTTCTCTGAAAACGATTTTAAAAACCTTCATCCTGGTGGGCGCTTGGGAAAAAAATTACTCCATGTTGCGGATCTTATGCGTCCCTATGAAGAGTTGCCTCTTGTCTCTAAAGAGACTTTAATGAGTGAAGCGCTCGTTACCATGACGGAAAAAGGTTTTGGATGTATTGGAGTTTTAAATGAGAGTGGTCAGCTTATGGGAATTATTACCGATGGAGACCTTCGTCGTCATATGAGCTCTGACCTCTTAAATAAAAAAGTTGAAAATATTATGACCTCTTCACCGAAGACGATTTTTTCTTCATCTTTTGCAGGTGAAGCAGTTGGTTTTATGAACCGTAATGCTATTACGAATCTTTTCGTCTTAGAAGAAAATACGGATAAGCTTGTTGGTCTTTTACGACTTCATGATTGCTTAAGAGAGGGACTGGTGTAGATGGGACTATCTCTTCCAAAGAGTTATTCGCGCTATGTCAGTTTAATGAAGGTAATTCTCCCTATGGGTATTATTACCGCTATAGGACTTACTTTTGCTTGGCCATATATCATCTCTCATGACAAAGAAGAACTTATTTTGGTTGATTCCACTCAACCAGAAATTCAAGAAAATAGAATGATACGTCCCCATTACGTTTCAACCGATGGGAAGGGGCAACCTTTTCATGTGGATGCTGAGTGGGCCAAGCAAAATACACAAACCTACACAGATCTTATAAATCCTTCCGGGACCTTGGAAACTGAAGAAGGGGAAACGCTTAATCTTCAAGCAAAAGAAGGGCGCTATAATAGTGAAAGCAAGTATTTAGATTTAGAAGGAAAAGTCACATTGACAAGCACGGATGGATATCGTGTGCAAACGGAAAAAGCTCATGTCACCTTTGATAATAGTGTTATTGAAGGAGATTCTTTGATTGAAGGAGAGGGGCCGGCTGGGAAATTAAGAGGACAAAATGGCTTTAAAATTGAAAGTAAATCTGAGGGCAAAAAAATTATCACCTTAAAAGGACCTTCTCGCATAGAGATTAATAAAACCACTTTGAAAAAGAAGAAGAAAGATTCATGAGTTTCAATAAGCTTTTTTTTCTTATGTTAATAAGTCCTAGTTTATGCCATGCACAAATTTTGGATCGTCTCAGTGAAAGTAAAGGAGATGATCCCATTATCATTGAGGCAGAAAACTCTGTTGTGTGTGATGAAACAGTTAACAAATGTGTTGCAACTGGAAACGCCTCTGCAAAAAAAGGTACGAATACAGTTTATGGAGATGTTTTAACGGTTTTTTTCACAGAGGGCAAAGAACGTGATATTACCGTCATGACAGCCGATGGTCATGTGCGTATGGAAACACCAACGGATAAAGCTTACGGAGATCACGCTCATTATGATGTAGCTCTTGATCGTATTCTTCTGACCGGTGGAAATTTAAAAATTCTCACCCCTAAGGAGAGCATTACTGCTCGAGATTCAATTGAATATTGGCATACGGATAACAAAGGAATTGCGCGAGGTCAGGCTACAGCCCTATTTCCTGAAAAAGAAGAACTTATCCAAGCTGATACTCTTGTAGCCTACTTTAAACCTTCTTCTGAAGAGATAGGAGAAAATAAGGAAAAACTTTCTATTGATAAAGTAGAGGCAGAAGGCCACATGCTGGCGTCTAGCCCTAAAAGTGTTGTTACTGGGGATCGAGGAATTTACTCTGCAAAGGATCATCTCGTTGAAGTCTTTAATAACGTGAAGGTGATGCAGGGAGAGAATGTTATTGAAGGTGGTTATGCGCGTCATAATCTTGAAACAGATGTAGCAGAAATGTTTACTGAGCCGCCTCATGTCTCTCAATCTGGCTCTAAAAAGCGTATCTCAGGAATTATCATTCCAAAGGATGCAAAGAAAATGAAAGAAAAGGAGGGAGGTTCTTCTAAAGACGCTTCCTCAAACCATAAGGATGGACAGCTCTTCCCTATCTCTGCTAGAAAGAGATCCGAAACACCTTCTCAATAAGTATAAAGTTATTTAAATATGGCCGCACTTTCCAAAAAAAAACACGTCTCATCAGAAGGTCTTTCTGCAGTAAAGCTGCGAAAATCATACGCGCGGCGTATCGTCGTTGATGATGTCAACATCAATGTCGTTCGAGGAGAAGCTGTTGGACTTTTAGGTCCTAATGGGGCTGGAAAAACAACCTGTTTTTCAATTATTACAGGATTAATAAAAGCTGATGGAGGAGCTGTTCTTCTAGACAATCACGACATCACCCATCTTCCTATGTACCGGAGAGCACGTCTTGGTATTGGGTATCTTCCTCAAGAAACCTCAATTTTTCGGGGTTTGACCGTTGAAAATAATATCAAAGCCATTCTGGAACTTGTAGAGCCTGATTATGATCAGCGAGAAGAAAGATTAGAGAGTCTTTTGGATGAATTTTCGATCAAACATATTCGCAAATCATCAGCTTTGGCCCTTTCGGGAGGAGAAAGACGGCGGACAGAAATTGCCCGCGCACTTGCTAGTAATCCTCATTTTATGTTGTTGGATGAACCGTTAGCAGGGATTGATCCCATAGCTGTTGGAGAAATTCGAGACCTTATTGCTCACTTGAAAGACAAGAATATTGGAGTTTTGATTACAGATCATAATGTGCGCGATACTCTTGGGATTGTTGATCGAGCCTATATTATTAATGAAGGTCTTGTTTTAAAGGAAGGCACCCCTGAAGAAATCGTTGCCGATCAACGGGTGCGCCAAGTCTATCTCGGGGAAAAATTTAAGCTTTAAGGAGTAAATAAGAATGCGTTCCTCACTTTTTTTCTATCCTACCTTAAGAGAAACTCCCCAAGAGGCGCAGATTGCCTCCCATCGTCTTATGCTGCGCTCGGGCATGATTTCGCAGGTGACTTCCGGTATTTATACATGGCTTCCCTTAGGATTAAAGGTTCTCCAAAAGATCTCTCAAATTGTCAGAGAAGAACAGGATAAAGCGGGTAGCCTTGAAGTTTTGATGCCCACCATCCAGCCGGCTGAGCTTTGGGAAAGAAGTGGGCGTTATCACGATTATGGCAAAGAAATGCTGCGCATTACCGATCGTCATGAGAGAGAGATGCTCTATGGTCCTACAGCGGAAGAAGTTATTACAGAAATCTTTGCTCGCTTTGTTAAAAGTTATCGTGATCTTCCAAAGCGTTTTTATAATATTCAATGGAAGTTTCGTGATGAAATCCGCCCTCGCTTTGGCGTCATGAGGGGACGTGAGTTTTTGATGAAAGATAACTATTCCTTTGATTTGACCATGGAAGGAGCCAAAGCATCTTATCAAGCTATGCTTGAGGCTTACGTTAAGACTTTTGCCCGTATGGATTTGACAGCTATTCCCGTAAGGGCTGATTCTGGTGCTATTGGGGGAAATCTAAGCCATGAGTTTCAAATCCTTGCGGAGACGGGGGAAAGTGAGATTTTTTATGATGCAGAATATGAAGGTCTGGATGTTAATTCTCTGACCCTTGAACGCCTTCAAAGTCTTTATGCGATGGCCGATGAGCTTCATGATCCAAAGGCTTGTCCCGTTCCTTCAGAGCGTCTTAAGACGGCGCGTGGCATTGAAGTGGGTCATGTGTTTTATTTTGGAACAAAATATTCTATCCCCTTAGGAGCCTATGTGATGGGGCCTGATGGTAAGCAAATTCCTGTTGAAATGGGATCTTATGGCATCGGTATTTCCCGCCTTGTGGCGGCCATTATTGAAGCCCATCATGACGAGGACGGCATAAAGTGGCCTGAAAGTGTAGCACCCTTTAAAATTGGTCTTTTAAACCTCAAGGTAAAAGATGAAGCCTGTACTCGCCTGTGTGAGGATCTTTATGGAAAACTCCTGAATGTAGGCGTTGAAGTTCTTTACGATGACCGGGATTTAGGAAGTGGCGCTAAATTTGCGGATATGGATCTGATCGGTCTTCCTTGGCAAATTATTATAGGCCCTAGAAGTGTTTCTTCCGGTCAGTGTGAGGTTAAAAACCGCAAGACCGGAGAAAAGCTCGAGCTTTCCTTTGAGGATGCTTTACGAAGAATTTCATGATGTATAAGAGAGCCACGCTTTTATTTTTTCTTGCCACTCTTACAATTGGATGCACACCCATGAAAGACTTGCCCGATTATGTCGTCATCAACAATCCAAAGTCCAGTGATACAGCTGTTTTACGTGAACCTGCCCAGCCTTTTACCTTCCCTCTTTCAGAAGAAGATAAAGAACTGGTGCAAATCTTAATTGATAAGTTTGATCAAGAGGAAAATTGTGCAGGCCTAGCAGCACCTCAAATTGGGTTTGGGAAAAAAGTTATCGTGTTTGAGGTAGAAAGCGAAGAAGAGCTTAAAAAATGGCGCCCAGATCTCGATCAAACGATGCCAAAAACTGTGTGGTTGAATCCTTCTTATGAACCTGTTGGTGAGGAAAAAACAACAGATTATGAAGGGTGCTTTTCTGTTGATGACTTAGCCGGCCCTGTTGTTCGCTATACAACAGTTCGATATACGGCCTTTACACCTGAAGGGAGAAAAGTTGAAGGGACAGCCCACGGATTTTTAGCTCGCGTGATCCAACATGAAGTTGACCATTTAAATGGGCGTTGCTTTGTTGATCTTGTTCCGGAATCTGAGCTTTTTTCTATAGAAGAATACCGTAAAAAACGCCAAGCTGCGATGAAAAGTGATTAGGGCGCTTTATTATCTTTCCTGACATTAAAGAATCGCTCAAAAAGCACTTCTTGATTGACCTTAACATCCGCAAGATGACGGTCTTTGATATGTCCGTAGCCGCGGATATGCTCGGGGAGGCTGGCGAGTTCAACGGCAATATCATAGTTTTCAGGTTTTAAATTTTTCAAAAGAGTTTCTATAAGGTTCTCATATTCCTTGATAAGAGCCCGTTCCCTTTTGCGGTCCTTGGTGTAGCCGAAAATATCAAACACGGTACCGCGCAGTCCTTTGAGTTTAGATAGGAGACGGAATCCATGCATCATCCAGGCACCATATTCTTTCTTTTGAAGTTCGCCAGTTACTGGATTTCGGCGGGCAATTAGCGGAGGCGCGAGGTAATATTTAAGTTTCACTGGCCCTTCAAATTGGAGAGATAACTCCTTCATAAAGATTCCATCGGCAAAAAGCCGTCCCACTTCATATTCATCTTTAATGGCGAGAAGCTTGGCATAATATTTTGCAACCGCCTTGGAAAGATCATCTCGTTTGAGTTTTTTATCATGGGTGACGACTTGATTTACAAGCTTTTCATAACGCTCCCCATAGGCTTTGTTTTGATACCCCGTTAAAAATGTTTTTTGGAAAGTGATGATCTCTTCAAGGGTCTTAGGGACGGCAAAGAGTTTCTCTTCCTTACCAAATCCGGCTGCTTTTTCAACAGCTTTGAGATCAAGGGCGGCATAGCGCCCCCACCGAAAAGCTTGGATGTTCATGGGAACAGCAACCCCATTCATGTCGATAGTTTTTTCAATGGACTCATGGGAAAGAGGGATCAGGCCTTTCTGATAAGCGTATCCCATCATGAACATATTGGTCGCAATGGAATCGCCCAAAAGCCCTCTTGCAATATGAGAGGCATCAATAAAATCAACATGGTCCTTCCCGAGAGTTGAGGTGATATTTTTTTTCAAGGTTTCATGATGAAAATTATAATCGGGTTCATGAATGAAGTGTCCAGTGATGGTTTGATCCTCATTCACAAGAGCTTTCGTTTTTCCTGGTTGTGCTTTATTGAGGGTATCTGGATTTCCTGTCACCACAATATCGCATCCTAATATGAGATTCGCCTCGCCCATATAGACGCGAGTTGCATGAATATTTTCTGGAGCTTTGGCAATACAAATATGGGACACAACGGCCCCTCCCTTTTGAGCCAGTCCCGTCATATCCACAATGGAGCATCCTTTGCCTTCCAGGTGGGAGGCCATCCCCAAAATGGCGCCAATTGTAACCACCCCAGTACCGCCTACGCCTGTTACAAAAATGCGATAAGGTGTATCGAGGGCAGGAATTTTAGGATCAGGAAAATGCCCCAGGAGATCTTCAAGTTTAGCTGTAGGGGTGAGCTTTCGCAGCTTGCCACCATGAACACTTACAAAGCTAGGACAAAAGCCGTTGACACAGGAATAGTCCTTATTGCAACTGGACTGATCAATCTTTCTTTTTCTCCCTAAAGGGGTTTCAATGGGCTGAACTGAAAGGCAATTTGACTTAATGCTGCAATCCCCACATCCTTCACAAACCCGCTCGTTAATAAAAATCCGTTTGTCCGGATCTTCCATGAGGCCCCGTTTGCGCCGACGACGCTTTTCAGCCGCACAGGTTTGATCATAGATCAGAACGGAAACGCCAGGCCATTTTTTCAAGTCCTCTTGGACTTGTTGAAGCTCATCCCGGTGGCCAATGTGAACTCCTGGCGCAAAACCCGAGTTCACCGGATATTTATGGGGATCATCACCGAGAACAACAATTTTTCGAACCCCTTCAGCGTAAACTTGATTTGAGACCATAGCCACATCAAGGGGTCCATCAACTGGCTGTCCTCCCGTCATGGCTACTGCATCATTATAAAGGATTTTATAGGTAATGTTGACTTTTGCTGCGATCGCAGCGCGAATGGCAAGAATACCAGAATGATAATAGGTTCCATCCCCAATATTGGCAAAGACATGATTTTCGTCCGTAAAGGGTGATTGACCGATCCATGGAACGCCTTCCCCCCCCATTTGGGTGAAAGTGGCTGTATCATTAGCAATCCAGGTGGCCATGTAATGGCACCCAATGCCTGCTACAGCTCTACTTCCTTTCGGAAGTTGGGTTGTGGAGGTATTGTGAGGGCAGCCGGAGCAATAATAAGGAAGGCGCACGAGATCGGGCGTTTTCTGGAGTTGGTTTTGAAAGAGTTGATCCAAGCGTTTTATACCTTCTTTAACCTTGGAAGACTTCTCAAAGCGTAGGATGCGCTGGGCAATCGCATGGGCCACTTCTGGCACCAAGAGCTCATAAATTTCAGGGAGCAGAGGGTTTCCTTGCTCATCTTTCTTGCCCACAATACGAGGACGTTTTCCCTCAGGAAGTTCATAAAGGATGTCTTTGACTTGTCCTTCGATCAAAGGGCGCTTTTCCTCAACAATAAGGATTTCTTCAAGGCCTTCCGCAAATTCCTTAAGCCGTGAGGGCTCCAAGGGCCAACTCATAGCAACTTTATAAACAGCTACCCCTAAGTCGGCGGCCTCATTTTCACTGAGGCCCAAGTCTTCAAGAGCTTGGCGTACATCTTGAAAAGTTTTACCACAAGTGATGATTCCAAAACGGGTTTTTTTTCCCTTAAAAAGGGTTTTATCGAGATGATTGGCTTTGACAAAGGCCTTTGCAGCTTCAAGCTTATACAAACGCAGCCTTTTTTCTTGCTCAAGGGGGGCGTCAGGCCAGCGAATATTGAGCCCACCTTCAGGTAGAAGAAAGTCTTGGGGAAGTACGATGGATGTCCTTTGAGGAGAGACGGTGACAACCGCAGAGGTATCTACCGTATCTGCAATAACCTTAAAACACACCCAACATCCAGAATAGCGGGAGAGGGCCCAACCATAAAGTCCTAAGTCGAGAATATCCTGTACGTTGGAAGGAACAAGTATAGGAATGGAGGCATCCATAAATGCGTATTCACTTTGATGGGGGAGAGTTGAGGACTTGCAGGCATGTGATCATCCCCAGTAAGAGCTAATACCCCCCCAAAGGGGCTAGAACCTGCCATATTAGCATGTTTGAAAGCATCCCCACTTCGGTCAACCCCTGGACCCTTACCATACCACATGGAAAAGACTCCTTGAACGCGGGCGCCTTTAAAAAGAGGGAGTTGTTGGCTCCCCCAAACGGCTGTTACTCCTAAATCTTCATTAATACCAGGCGTAAAGGTGATTTTATTCTCATCAAGGAATTTCTGGGCTTTCCAAAGGGTTTGGTCAAAGCCGCCTAGGGGAGATCCACGATAGCCAGAGATAAATCCCGCCGTATCTAGACCTTGTGCCAGGTCACGTTTTCTTTGCATCAAAGGTAGACGTGCCAGGGCTTGAACCCCGGTGATATAAACTTCCCCTTCTTCAAGGGTATACTTATCATCTAACTGAACATCTCTGAGAGTCACATCTGCCTCCTATTTTTTTGTTTTTATCTTATGTTCATTTAAAAAAAGTTAACATCATAAAAATATGCAAAATAAAAGTAAAAATCCCCTTTAAATCTCATAAAAAAGAGCCTATATTTAAGATGTCAGGGGAACTTGACTATAGTGATAAACGTCTTACGAAATAGGCGTTTCGGACCCGGGGGCGGAACCCGGCACCTCCACCATTAAGGTTTAACTATGGGGGTGAATTAGGATCGACGAGCGTAATAAAGGTTGGATTTTTACTCGGTATGGTACCACCGTTATCGGGCTA
>JAIESK010000039.1 GCA_019746105.1 Alphaproteobacteria bacterium | reverse complement strand
ATTCTTCTTTTTGGCTCTTCTCTCTCAATTTTATCACTTTCTTCTCCCCTTGTTAGGGGGTTTTTAGAGATGCTCAGATTTTAAGAACTCAAGCACTTAAGGAAAAAATATTGGGGTTAATATCTATAGGCAGGGGAGTATTTTGAGGTATCTGTTAGCAATGTGAAATTAAGGTTAACTAATTTTATATTTGTATAGCAACTGTATATACGACATCATCATTTATATTTTGATAAATTTTCCATGACTTATTAAATATTATTATATTTCCATTTATTTTTGAGATACCTTTTTTATTAAAATTAATGCATTCCGATGTATTAATTTTTTTTGGATCACCTATAAATCCAAAACCTTCACCTTTTAAGATTGCTTCTTTAATAGAAAGAACAGAATAAAAATATTTTTTATTAATTTCAAACTCCTGTTCCATTTTTTTCCAAATAGATAATTCCGTGAAGCAAAAGAGCTTCTCAATAGATTTAAATTCAAGTTTTTTTAATCTTTGGATATCAATGCCTATTGGTTTTTTAGCTATGGCATAAGCTGTATGATTTTCAGAGTGAGATATACTTAAATAGATGGTTTTATTGTTTGATAACAGGATTCTTGGCTGGCCATATAAACTTTTTATAATAGAAAACTCACAATCAATTCCAAAATAATTCTTGAGAGCGTGTTTAATAATTTTTTCTCTCAAAAAATTTGAATCTACCTCTCTATAAGAATTAAAAATAAAAAAATACATTTTATATTTTTTAATAAAAAACATAACAATAAATAACAAGATATTTAGAATATAAAAATTCGATATTAAGAAGAAAATAGATAACAATGGAACCCAGAATGAGCAATTCAAATTTTATTTCTCTAAAATCATCTAATAATACATCCATTTAAATTCCCTATTCTAATTTTATAAAATTAATTATTTTAACAATAAATTTTATACTCATATTATTCAATCATTTTTTATCTTAAATATGATTTAAATTACTCGTTGATTTTAAACACAGAAAAACTCTTCCCGAACAGTTTTATAAGATTTGAAGAAAAACATTGAAAAAATTCATAAAATTTTAACTCCTTAATTTAGCAATAAACAAGAAGAAAGAAAACCTGGGCGCCTTGAAGAACCTAATTTTTGAGTGGCCTTAGAAAGAAATGTGGGGGTAAGAGAAAGAAGGTCTGAAACCAAGCAGTCAACAGAATTATGAGACCCGGCAACCATTATGTAACATCAACATTTAAAGAGGTGTAGGGCATACACCAACTCTGTAGACAATGAGGCCATACTTCTTCAACCCATCAACTAAACGGTGTTCGAGGGTTGGAGAACCAAATTTTCCATCATACCCCTATGCACACGCTTGTTTTTTTGATCTTTTTAGAAAGCTCCCAAAGCATTTCCCAATATAATACACATCTTTATCAAGTAGAGTTTTCCGAATATCATGTTTTCTTAAAATAGTTTTATTGAAGTTATGAACGGACATTAATAATGCTTAACCCACTAGACTATAGTTGGAGGTTTGTATTTGCGATTGCCAAAAAGAAATACATTTTATGAGCCCTTCCTGAAGAGAGGTTAGCTCTTTTATATTCGTTAATTGCTTAAATAGAGAATTATCTCCAAACCGTCTGTTTACTTCATAATCTTTACGTGTAGGAGGAAGTTCTTCGTAAGCAATCTGAGACTTTTGGCTCTTTACGAGATCAGTAATAATACTAGCCAAATTAGAAATAGTTGTCTCTTGCCCCGTACAACAATTAAGCTCCTGATATAAACGATATTTGCCTTCTATCGCTGAGGTAAAAAGTTGGTAGATCGCTTCTGATCCATCTTCAACATATGTAAAATCTCTCGTCTGTGTTCCATCACCATAAACACAAAGATTTTTTCCTGTCATTGCGGCCTCAATAAAACGCGGGATAACCATCCTTGTATCTTGACGGGGCCCATAAAGATTAAAGGGACGAACGACAGATATGTAAACATCTTCTTTTTCTGAAAAACATTTGTAGTATTTTTCTCCCCAGGCTTTAGCAATGGAATACGAAGAAGATCCAGCAATAGGCATGCCCTCATTAGCTGCATGTCCTTGATTCATAGAACCGTAAACTGAGCTACTTGAAGTGTAAATAATAGGTAACTTATTATAACTTAAACTTGCGTCTACAGTTGCTTTTATAATGTTAACCTCATTATCCATCTGCTTTAGTTCATTTTCTGTTACAATATCAACGCCTACAACAGAAGCAAAGTTAACTATACCGGTTGCCTTTTTGGCTAATTGTTTGACCAACTTAGTATCTTCAGCGTTTTTTTCTACAAATTCGACTTTTCTTTGGGCTTCCCCTGAAAGCTTATTTCCCATGCTTAATGTGTCTAATACTATAACATCCCATCCCTTTTCTAAAAACTTATCTACAACATGAGATCCAAAAAACCCGGCTCCACCTAAAATTAATACCTTCATAAATTGTTTCTCCTCAAGATAGCCCTAAGACTTTATTATAAACCTTATTAATTAATTTCCCTTGCTGGTCCATTGTGAATTTTTTCTTATATATTTCATAGCTTTTTTTGCCAAGTATAGTTCTCTTTTTTTCATTCTTCAGTAACTCAATAGCATACTTCGCTAATGAAGTATAGTCTTCTTTTGGAACAAGATAACCATTTTCGTTATCTATCACAAGTTTTTTAATTCCTCCAACATTAGTGGCTATTATGGGACGAGAACAGGACATGGCTTCTAAAATAACTCTTGGAGTTCCTTCTGTATCTGATGTCAGCATTAAAAATTCTATTTCGTTATATATGTTTGCTAACTCATTGCGATCAAGGATCAACCCAGTAAAAATAACCTTATCTTGAAGTTCAAGTTTTTTTGCTAAACCCGTTAAATTCCTTTTTTGACTTCCTGAACCAACAATAAGAAACTTTATATTTTTATCGTATTGGCTCACAATCTCTTTACAGGCTTTAAGGTATATATCCATCCTCTTCTCAGAAGACAAACGACCCACACAAGCGATTACTTTATCTTGAAGGGAAATACCTAGTTTTTTTCTAATATCCATTTTTTTGGTAATTTCTAAAGGAAACACTCCATTAGGGATATATTCCACAGTCTTTTTTGGATATTTAGACTGGATACTTAGCATATGCTCACCCACAACAATTAATATTGTTGCAATTCTATAAGTATAAACATCCAGAAACGTTTTAATTTTGAGAAATAAGGTATCTTGAACCCACCCTTGACAACATATAACGACAGGAGCTTTATTAGTTCTACAGAAAACTTTCTTTATGAAGTATGTAATGTAATTTGCATCATATCCGTGACTATTAATAATATGCACGTCATTATTTTTGAGCCAGGTCGCAAGGCTTTTAATGTGATTGTAATACCCTAAGCTTTTATCAAAAAACAGATAATCTATGTTTTCTTTCTCAAGCATTTCCTTATAGGATTGGTTTTGGTTAATGAAGATCACATGTTTAAAATTTTTGTTATTTTTTTGAGATTTAAGGAACTCAAGGAGGTGCATATCAACCCCACCGATTTCTCCATTCGGTTCAGGTTCTAAAATATGTAATACTTTTTTTGGTTTATGAATTTGTCCAGTAGCGCTCATAAAGTTTTCCTTTATCTTCGGAAGTTGAATGGGAATAATCTATGTAAGATTTAACCATATTATCTTGGCTCTGCCATAACATATTAATTTGTGACTTATACAAAGAAATTCCTTTGATCTTTGTATTAAAATTTGTTTCAGACAGAGGTTCTAAATAAGCTTTCATTTTCTTTTTAAAATGTCTTTCGGGAACCACATGTCCTTCGTAACAAGCATATGGCATATCTTCGTAGTAGATAAGGTCATCACAAAGTGACCCTTCTTTTCCAACTTTTTCCAAAACGTGGCGCACAATTAAGTGATCAATATGATTTCCAACACCCATTGGGACATATATGTCATCGAATGAATGAGAGCGAAGTAAATCCTTAATCATAGGAGCCAATTGAAGGATGCATGTTTTTTCCTCTTCGAGTTGACCTTTAAAGATACTATCTAAGGATTTATAGGTATGTTCTCCTTGCTCATTTTGCCGATATTGACTCTCAAATAGGCCCAAATGAATCGGATGATATTTCAAAAACTTAGAAACCTTGAGATCCTCGCTGCAACGCACTTCTATTGCGTTATCTCCAAGCTGAATACTTCTATGAAATTCTATAGCGGCTTCTGATAACGACTTTGGATTAGGCAACCCTGTAAAAATAGACACAACATAAACCACCGAGTGCGCTTCACACATCTTATGAATTAACCCTCCACAAGATAAAACCGCATCATCTAGGTGGGGAGAAACAAAGAGAGATTTGTTTTTTTTGTTATACATATTTTGTACTCAATGTTACTCGATCATACTGATCTGAAAGTCTGATAATATCGTCTTCCCCTAAATAAGCGCCCGTTTGGACCTCAATTAACTCTATTATGTCATTAGTGCAATTCTTAATTCTGTGCTTAACCCCTTTTGTAATAAAAATATGTTGATTGGGAGATAATTCAAAAAGTTCTTCACCTTTTGTAACGGTCGCAGTTCCACGGACAACAACCCAATGTTCATCTCTTTTTTGATGAACTTGTAAAGATAATGATTGAGAAGGATTTACAATGATTCTCTTGACTTTATGTCCTTCGCCTTCTGTCAATATTTCATAGCTTCCCCAAGGTTTTATTACAACTTTATCATTCTCTGTGGATGCGCTATTTGTCCTATGATAAGCACTAAAAATGTCTTTTATATTTTCTTCAGAATCTCTTTTTGTAATAAAAACTACATCTGGGGTTTCAACAACAATACAGTCTTCCATATTTGTCACTGCAATGGTCCGTCCATTAGAATATAAATAGGAGTTCTTGACATTTTTATAAATCGCCCTACCATAAATAATATTCCCATTCTGATCTTTCCTATTAATATCCCACAGCGCACTCCATGTTCCCAAGTCATTCCAATCCACTTTTCCTAAGGGGTAAACCAAAATATTTTTTGTTTTTTCTAGAAGAGATGTATCAATAGGCTCAGAAGGACATTTCTCATATCCATTCGAGTCAATAGAGGAAAATATTCCTTCAGTTTTTAAAGTGCTAACACAATTATGGGCAATTTCTATAATCTCTGGACAGTATTTCTGCATTTCTTCAAGCAGAACCTTTCCTGAAGTTAGAATGATTCCACTATTCCAAAAATAGTTTTTTGATTCTACGTATTCTTTTGCTTTTTGATAATTTGGTTTTTCAGTAAATTTTTTAATCCCAAAATACCCCTCTCTTGCAGATCCATCTAATTCAATATAACCATACCCAGTTTTTACTTTTGTAGGTTCTATACCAAAAATTATAATTTTTTTATCCGCTAGTTTTGTAGCCCTTTTTATCTTATCAATAAATTCATCATCGTTACTAATAAAATGATCCGAGGGAAGAATTAAAAGAAGGGGATCATTAGAAAATTTAAAGGTATATAAAGTCGATACAGCAACAGCAATAGCCGTATTGCATGAAGTGGGCTCAACAATGACCGAGAGGCTTTCCTTATTTACCATGTGAGAAATTAGGGGCGCAGATTCCTTGTTACAAACCACAAGTGGGGGGAGAAAACCCTCAATGTTTTTAATTCTATTATATGTTTGCTGAAATAAACTTTCCGATCCAACAAGTTTTAAAAATTGCTTTGGATGATGGACTTGGGATAAGGGCCATAATCTTGTTCCCGCTCCACCAGCTAGTATAACGGGATAAATGGTGGTGTTATTTTGCATAATTGTCATCTCCCAATTTTATAAATAAGTATATAGCCTAAGTAAAATGCTTTCTCGAATAACTGTTCAACATTGAAACATCACAATTCCCTGATAGTTCTATTCTACTAGAGATTTAAAGCCCTTTCACAACTCTATTTATTAACACCTTTCTAGGCTACTAATGACCTAATTCTTAGTTAAGATCAGCAAAGCTAATTTTTATCTATGATATAAGACACTTTAAAACATGAATCTTGTCAAGATTATTATCTAAGTATCTCTAAATTGTAACTTGACAGGTTCTGTTGAGCTCATTAACTTTTATATAGAAAATTTTTAATCAAGTTGAGAGCCAAATGAACAATACTTCTTTCCAAGAGCTTGAAAAAATTGCAAAGCGTGCAAAAGAAAGTTTTGGAGAGATTGTCTATTTTGATGTTGGGGCACGTGACGGGTTAATTTCGACTTGGGATTCATTAGCAAAAACCAGCTATATTCAAGCTTATGGATTTGATCCTGCAAAAGATCATATTTCCTCACTTTCTGATCGTGATAATCATGTAAAGTATTTTCCATTTGCCCTTGGTGAAAGACATGAACGCAAGCGTTTAATTCATACATTTATGCCAGGGTGTTCCTCTTTTCTAGAGCCAAATTTCGAGTTATTAAAAAACTATCCTGCTCATAAAATTTTTGAAGTTGTTGGAGAATCAGAAGTGGAAGTTCATGCACTTGATGATTTGATCGCAAGTGGAAAAGTTCCTCAGCCTCATATCTTAAAAATTGATACACAAGGTTTTGAGCTTCCGATTCTAAAAGGATGCTCATCTACATTGTCGAATGTTGTGTGTATCGAACTTGAGACCCAATTTAAAGAAATGTATAAAACACAAGCACTCTTCCCAGAAGTAAAGGCTTTTTTAGAGGAACATGGCTTTATTTTACGACAACTACTTGTAAACGGTCCCTACGAAGGTGAATTTTTAGAAGCTGATGCTTATTTCAGTAAGCGCCCTTCACTTAATGATAACATTGATGTAATACGGTTATGGCAAACTGCGTGTGGAATTTCCTCTCCTAAGTTTTTGTCTCAAATGGATGATTGGTTGCCTGAATGGAAAGTATACCTAACCGAAGATCAAACTGAATTAAGGAATCGCCTTTTTGGCCCTTTGTAAGTAAATTACCTCAACATTATCTATAGAGATCACCAATGGTTCCTCATGAAAATATATGTTTACGTCAAGTAGATTTTCTTCCTAACTCTTTGAAACTACTTGCACCACGCTCCTTCCAAATCTTAGGTTCATGGGGTTCGCAACCCCCAGAAGATCAATGCTCGTAAAAGAACAGAATACCCAAACTCTCTCACTTAAAATTAAATGCTTATCCGAAAAGTCTATGTTGTGTTTGAGGAGTCGCATGTACACAGGCACCAAGGGCTCTAAAAAAGAGAGATTCTGGGTCATGACGTCTATTAAATCTGTAGGTATATTCTGCCAAATACTGCCCCAAGTATTTTGACTCGACGCCATGATGTGTTCCAGCAATCCAAGATTTTGCATTAGAGATAAACTTGTGAACCCAGGGAAGCCAATGATCCAATATTTCTTGGTTTGACCCTACAACTTGGTAATCAACATCCAGATTTTTTAAATGGATTAAGCTTGGGCTTCCATCAGTATTGACCATGGAATTTTTCTCAATTGCTTTGTCTGCAAACTCTTGGGCTTCTTTTTTTGTTTCATTGGCTACCATAATTTTTGCAAATCCAGCTTTAGATTTCCTGCGGCCTTTTTCATCGATCCAGCTTTTGGTTTCAATCGCAACAAGAACCTCGGTTTGATTGCCTGTGTGCCTTTTTCCAAAGACTGCTCCGTCTAACTCTATGATGTCTTTAAGCTTATACTGCTCATCTCGTTGTCTAAGGGCTTCTCGAATTTTGTGGAGAATGGCCCAGGTTGTCCCATAAGATTTCATTCCCAGCTCGCTCTGCAGTTCAAGCGTTGAAATACCCCGTTTACCGTGCACCACAAAACAAATTGCTTTTAGCCAAATGAGCATTGGAGTTTTGGAATGCTGGAAGATTGTGTAGGCCCTGAGTCGAATATATAAGCGGCAATTTTTACATTCCCTAATTTCTGGGTTTTTCTTGTGTTAATAAAATTTTTCATGGGCGCACCTTGGACAACAAAACTCCTTTCCATCAAATTTAGCTAACCAAATCCACGCTCTGGCTTTCTCCTCTGAATCAAGTTCTTTCAAGAGTTGACTGAATTTCATGCGCTGATATTTCATGGTATCCCTCCTATTGAGAGGATATCACGATCGTATTCATTTTACATAGACTTTTCGGATAAGCATTTAAAATTACGTTAACCGGCTCACGTTCTATAAAGAAATCTCTACATTATCCATTGCTTGAGGCTTATCCTCAAGGTTAGTGCGAGAAACTGTCTTTTTTATTTTAGCCATTGCATAATTGAGGGATGATAAAGGAAAGGGTATACTGAGGAGAGAGCGAAAAGAAGGAGGAATCCCCGATGTCTTTTCTTCATTAGGCTAGCTTCTTTCCTAACAGACTGGCACAGTTCAGAAAATACCCCCATCTCAGGCATCGGTCATAACTTCAGACTTCTTCTCCGGTGGATCAGGGATCTTTTTGCCTTTATTCTCTCCCCTTGTGGGGGCTTTGTTGAATAAATGGAAAATTGGGTTGAGTTAGGGTTTAAAGAAAAGAATTTTTAAATGGGAGCTGATTTTGGCATTCCTAAGAGAGTCACTTTATTAATGATGCTACACCAAACCCTTGCTTCAACGACTTGATTCTCTAGTGAATGGCAACTTAATTTTCTCCCTAAAACTGTTTTAACACGAAACATGCCCGTTTCAGCTAAACTTCGTCGATGGTACCCTGTTTGCTGTTTCCATTCGGTTCTTCCTAAAGAGCGAATGCTCCTAATGGCTTCATCTCGTTTAGCAACAGCTCCTGGGGAGGCTTTCTTTTTATTTGCTGTTCGCTCTTGAGAAGTCACAGCATTATGTTGGGGTGGAAAGATCCCCTTTGCCTTACGTTTTTCCGCCTCTTCATAGCAGCGAAACCGGTCATAGGCTCCATCCCCTATGACCTCCTCAATAGAATCCTCTATAGCGTCCAAAAGATAGCTAAATCCTTCACAATCTTGGACTCCTAACTCTGTAAGTTCACAGGCTTCTATCATTTGCGTTTGACTATTGATGGCTGAATGAAGCTTGCGCCATAGGCGTTTATTGACATAACCATGTTGGCGGACTTTCCATTCACCTTCTCCAAATACTTTGAGTCCTGTAGAATCAATAACAATATTTAAGTTTTTTTCCTTAAGAGGGCGTTGAGGTAAAGGAACAGATAGATTCTTTTGGCGTATAGAAAGGGTTGTATAATCAGGAGTACTCAGGTCTAGCTCTAGTTGTTTTATGACACTTCCTAAAAAACCTTCGGCAGCACGGAAGGGAAGATGATAGATAGCTTTTAAGTGTAAGGCACATAAGATAACGGCATCTGGATACTCTTGGGGCCGGCCTCGTTTGCCCGTTTTGAGCAGAGAACGCCATTGCTCAAGAACTTCTTCACCTAACCATAAAGTTATACTTCCTCTTTGGACTAAAGATTGGTTATACTCTTTCCAGTTACGAACACGGTAGGTCTTTTTAGACATATAGGTTAATCCCCTTTTTTTGCTTAAAAGAGTTTATCCTATTTTTATCTGTTCGTAACACTCCATTTATTCAACAAAGCCCGGCTTCACTGAGGTGTT
>JAIESK010000057.1 GCA_019746105.1 Alphaproteobacteria bacterium | reverse complement strand
GCAGCTTCCTCATCCGCTAAACGCTTTGCTTCTGCTTGGCGAGCAGCTTCTTCATCTGCTAAACGCTTTGCTTCTGCTTGGCGAGCAGCTTCCTCATCCGCTAAACGCTTTACTTCTGCTTGGCGAGCAGCTTCTTCATCTGCTAAACGCTTTGCTTCTGCTTGACGATCTGCTTCAGCTTTAGCCTGGCGGTCTGCTTCGGCTTTTGCTTGACGATCTGCTTCAGCTTTAGCCTGACGGTCTGCTTCGGCTTTAGCCTGGCGGTCTGCTTCGGCTTTTGCTTGACGATCTGCTTCAGCTTTAGCCTGACGGTCTGCTTCGGCTTTAGCCTGGCGGTCTGCTTCGGCTTTAGCCTGGCGATCTGCTTCAGCTTTAGCTTGACGATCAGCTTCGGCTTTGGCTTGACGAGCAGCTTCTTGCTGCTCTCGGGCCTGTTGTTTTGCTACTGAATCTGACTTTTTAGAGGCTACAGCTAGAGCTGCTGGAGTCACTGGAACTGACTGCGGCTGAACTGGAACTGTCGAAACTAGAGGTGATGCCAGCGGTATAGCTGAAGCTACAACTGGAGTTGAAGTTACTGAAGAGAGTTGAGCCACATTACTTTGCATTGACGCTTGAGGTGTCGCTGGACTTGAAGCCGGAAGTGGCGTTACTGTAACTGGAGTTAAAGACGTTGATGTTAAAGCTACTGTTGGCATTGATGTTAGTGATGGTAACGGTAATACCGACGGTGTCGCTGGAGCTGTTAACGTTGGCTGCGGAGCCGATGGAGTTGACGGCTTAGAACCTGAACTCGTTAGCGTTACTGTCGATGGTAGCGGTGATACCGACGGTGTGACAGGAGCTGATAACGTTAGCTGTGGGGCTGGTTGTAAAGCAGGATTTACAGAAGTTGAAGCCGGTGCTGTTAGAGGTGACAATAACTGAGTTAGAATTGATGTCTGTGATGCTGGAGTTGTCGAAGCGGGTTGTGTTTGAGCCTCAACTAATACTTTTGGTGCTGAAGCTGAAACTGAGTGAGCTGGCTGTGCAAATGGAATTAGAGCTGAATTATCCTCTACCATTGATGATGTAGGAAGGAATGATGCTAAATCTTTAGTCGCAACACCAGCGCCATTTCCCGGTAAATCGAACTGTAATTTTCTTGCTACTGGAGGCTTGCTAGATACCGTATTTAACGGTATTTCCAGCTCAAATGCAGATATATCTTCTTCAAAGGAGGATAAGTCACCAATAGGACTACCATCTTTATTATCGCTCCTAAGCATACTATCAAGATTCAACACCGTCATTACTTTATCTTGAGAGTTAGCTTTTAGTACTGAAGCTGGCTGTGGGGTTATCAAAGCTGGTTGCAGAGCCGGACTCTCAAGAGATAATTGAGAAGCCGCAGAGGAAGGCTGCTGTGTCATTGATCCAGTAGCGCTAGGCACTGTTGTTGTCGTCGGCGCTGCTGACTCAGAGGGAACTAATTTATCTGTTGGCTTATCTTTAACTGTTGCTGTTCCTATCGGCTTTGTTGTTTCGGAGGAAGTCAGCTGTGTCGTTGATTCAATAGCTGGGGCGCTAGACACCGTTGTTTTCGTCGGCCCAGCTATCTCAGTAGGAGTGGCTTGTGTTCTTGGTTCACTTTTAGCCATTACTGTTTCTGTCAATACCACTGTCTCAGAGGGAGCTATCTGTGAAGTTGACTCAACTCTAGCCGTTTCTGTTTCCATCGACACTACTGTCTCAACGGGAATTGATTTAGCTTTTGGCTTATCTTTAACTGTTGTGCTTCCCATTGGCTTTGTTGTTTCGGAGGAAGTCAGCTGTGTGGTCGATTCAGCAGCTGAGATACTAACCACTTCTGCTTCCATCGGCTCTGTTGTCTCAGAGAAAGCTGGCCGTACCGTTGGCTCGACTCTAACAACTTCTATTTCCATCGGCACTGTTTCAGAAGGAACGACTTGCTCCTGAGGTTGCTCAGTGGGAGGCGGCACATCCTCTTGTACTGGAGTTGGCGCTGGCTCATGCACAGGTTTTTGTTCACTTAACGGCCGTTGAATTGGAGTTAGTTGAACCGGCGGAGGTAGATTACCAGGAGACTCATCTGGCGGCCACTTCTTTTTCTTCTGAGGCTGCTGAGCCGGCTGGGAAACATCCTCTTGTACTGGCGTTTCTACTGGAGTTGGCGCCGGCTCATGCACAGGTTTTTGTTCACTTAACGGCCGTTGAATTGGGGTTAGTTGAACCGGCGGAGGTACATTACCAGGAGAATCATCTGGCGGCCACTTCTTTTTCTTCTGAGGCTGCTGTTTCGCTGCAATAATAGGCCGCAATTCTTCCAACTTTTGAGGAGCTGTTTTTATAATATTTTTTTCTAAGTCATAGTGCAAAAATTTGGGGTGTTTTTCTAACAACTGCGCAATAACTTCTACTCTCTCTGCAGGGGCTGGATTTTCATAAGTGCCGTCTCCTGTTCCACCAGGCCTTGTAAAGATAAACTCGCGTCCTGAAGGTTCAAGTTCAGGCAGCTTCTTTGGTTGCGTCACGATGTCGATATCGCGGATGATATCTGCTTGCATACGCTTTTCGAGAGGTGTTAGCGGCTTTTCAGTGACCTCCCCAAAAGGAATGCGAATCGTAAAACCAATATAAGGCGCGCTATGACGCACATTATCATATTGATACTCACCATCGACATTTATATATCTATTAACGTCCAAACGAAAGCGTGCACGCACACCATTGATGGATTCAACCCCATGAGCCTGGAAGTTATAGCCGGCGACAAAAAGCCTGAGACAATCAAGGTGGGGAACACTTCGACCAATTTCATAATCAAACCCTCTTAAAGCAAATTCTTTAGTGGCATTAAAATACTCAGAATGCCCCTGAAAAACAGGCTTTGTTGTCTTTGAATGAATTTTTTTCGATTTAGAAAAAGGAACATAAATGTTAGTACGGACATCATAATATACACTTAAAGCTTCCAGTCCAAAGGTACCCTGTTGAAAATTCTTGTGATGTTCCGTTCGCCTATTATCAAAAAAACCGTAGCCTCCAAAAATCCATTCCAAAGATGGTACTATTTGTCGGTGAGCAAGCCCAAAATTGCCTTCCGAGTTATGTTTTGTGGAACGAAAGAAACGAATATCTGTAAACAAGAGGGAAGTCGCATCCTGAAGCAAAGGTGAGAACAACCCAACCTGCCCCAAACTTTGTTGGCGTCCTGCCATTAACCGAAGGCGCCCCTCATTATTCCATTTGCGTTCTGAAAAAGTACACGGTGGCGCCGCTGTTTCTGTTGCCCACACATCATCTTGAAGAAGAAACTGAGCTAAAGATGTGTAGACGACTACTCGAACAACTCCATCAAGAAAACGACACCTTAAATAATAAGAAAAAGTTGTTCCCTTTTCTCGCATATACATTAATCCTGTAATTTTTTTTCGCGAACTCATTTTTAACACAAATACTAACTTTTATTAATTATGAAGCATTTTACTAAAATTCAATTAGTGCTTAAATAGATGATGAGGCGAGCGGAGACAAGACCCTTTTTTTTAAAATTATGAAAATTAAGGAATAAAAGTTAACAATGGCTGAGCTAGCCTACAAAAATAGGACGATCAAATTTCTCCACTCCAGGTAACTTTACAGGATCTCCTTTAATAAGAGAAGATCCAAGCCAAGATCTCCATCCTAAATACCCGAGTCCTTCAAGCTTGGTTGAAGGCGGCTGCTCAACATCATAAACAATTGTAAAATCCATCAAAGGACCACTATAAAATCGAGTAAGATCACATAGGCGCTTATAAGCCTTACCCGCAGGGATAAAAAGATCAAGCTGTTCAAGGGTAAGGGGCCCTAAATGAAGACAAAAATGGTTTTCTTGATCCCATGCACGTGTCCCGAGAGCCGCCCCCTGCCCCAATACTTGCCATTGACCTGTCTGACCAATACGGGTCTGTTGTTCCTTTTGAATGGGGCGCCATGCGCCTGCACATTTTTCAACCCGTAGAGGAATGCGAAAATAATTCTTCAAAATAGATTCAAGCCCACTCGCAGAATGTGGCCGTGACCAAAAAAGCCCTGCATAATCCAAGAGACTACGATCCGGCACGTACATGCGATCGCGTAACGCTTTTTCATTAATGCCAATAAAGGACCGCAAACCTATAGCAATATCAGTTTTTTCGGGCGAATGGGTATTAAGACTAATTAAATATTGCTTTTTTATGCGATGAAGGATGGACGCCAAGCGATGATTAAATATATCCAAGAAATCTTTCAGACTTGTATCCCCATTACGAATCCGCTGAATCATCATTTCCGTATAAGGAAAAGGAAGAGGTCCCTGAATACCCGCAATTCCCATGAAATTAACACTAAGGGTGTACGGCTGCTCTTCTCCTTCTGTAGATTCAAGAGAATAAATATCGCTCGAAAGAGCTTCTAAATAAATACGAGCCTTAACACTGACGACTTCTTCATTGGGATCCGCCGTTTCTCCAAAAGGAACGGCTTTTGGACGCAAGTATTCCAACAGCTTTATGGCTTGATGAAACTCAAACCGATAAGGCTCTTTCAGCAAGATGTCTTTTACAGTAAGTGCTGACTTCCGATGTGAGCGGGCCATTGTTTCCAAACTCCGTCAGTTTGTGTGCTTATTAAGGTCAATTCCGTAAATGAATTCAAGGAGACATAGAGGGAGAAGAATTGATTCAAAACAGAAGCCATCATGTACCCCTCATGCCCTGTATAGGGACTCTCATTCATACTCAAGGTAATACTTAAGCCTTGGATAAAACCTCTCCAGGCATCAACGCCACGACGACGCGTCACTGTCTCATAAGTAATATCTGAAATAGCTGCAATCGAAGGATGTGATTTGTTTCGATTGAAACCAGAGTATAATTGTAAAAGTTCTTTTAAAGCTAAAACTGCCTTGCCTTCTCCAGAAAGACTGAGGTGATTCAAAGATAGCTGGGAAATCAAGCGCCATTGGGATTCACCATCAAGAGAAGGCTGTATCTCAGCACTAGGACGATCGATACATTTGATCGTCACCGGAGGAATAGAACCATCCACCTGAAGCTTAGCCCCTGCAGGGATAAAGGAAGCTAAATCTCTGTTGGTGCACAAGGTATAGGCATAAACGACCTGATTGCTTGGTTTTTGTGGGGTGAATTTATAATCCACAAAAGACAGGAAGACGTCCGTTCCAACGATATCCGGAATTTCTGAAGGGGCGCGCGTTCCATACCAATAAAGATTATTCCCGCTTTCCTCTGTTTGATAATCATAACAGAAATAAGGCGCATAAACATCCGGCTCATTTCCGCCGGGAACAGCTCCTAAAACTTTTAAAACACTGTGAACTTCCGTTGAATCCTCATTGCGCTGATCTCCCACTAAACGGTAGGAAATAGACTGATAGTTAAGGTTAATGGGCTCACTGATTTTAGAAAAGAGATTAACAATGGGCGTGGCCCCCAGAACAAAATTATCCTTATTGATGCGAAACTTATCGACACGACTGCCATCAGCTAAGGGAATAAATATATCCACATAGCGCGTGGCTCCTGCTGTCGAGAAATTTTTTATATCAAAAAACTTAAATTTATCAGGAAAGACAAAATATTCATGGAGCAAGCGATACGCATCTAAACTTTTATGGGGGTAAGGAACCAAAGCTTCGTCTTCCTTAAATCCAACAGCTAGAAGAGAAGAAGTTTTTAATTGAGTGGGCTCTTTATCCGTATCGGCTTGAATATAAATTGGCGTGGGTTGATTAGAAAGGTAGGCAAACATGCTGTCATAAAGACATTGAGTTGTCATCGTATCCCCAGACAAATAAAAGCGGAGCGATTCTGGTGAAAGTTCACTCATATTACCATCATATCGCTCTACACGAATTCTAAGAATCCATCGGGTTTGAAGTTGAACAGGATCAAAAGGACTTTGATCAATGTTCAGAACTTCAGCCCTACTCACCTCAAAGGGCCAGAGTTCCACGGGGTAAGATGTTTGAAAGCGGCACATTTTTTTCTCTTGAGCTTCCGTAAAAAGAACTGTTCCCCGCGGCACCTTATAGCCTGAGGTTATTTTTCCTAAGTGAGGAGACAGACGGAAACTGGCTACCGTGGCAGAAGGAAATGGTGCAACGAACTGAGGATATAAGACCCCCAAAAGAGTATTTGTAAACTGGATATACCGATTATCCACTTCCTTTTGAAGACGTCCTGTCAAAAAGGCAAATGATTCAAGCAAACGTTGCACATGGGGATCTGCTGACCCCGACGGTGATAGATTCAGATTCTGTGCAATTTTTGGATATTGTTCCGCAAAACGCTGCCCCATGCGGCGTAGATAAATCATTTCTTGTTGGTAATAATCGAGCATTTGCTCGAAATTTTCCTTACTCACGGTCTATCCCTGCTTATGATATTTTCCTTAGTATACTGGAAAACAAGCAAGGATTCTATAACTCTTTAATTTTAAGATTATTTCTAGCATAAACTTTTAGGGCTTGCCTCTGTCTTTTAAGTCTTTTATACATAATTAACTAATTTGAGCCCTTTCAAGAAAGCAGTTTCATAGTGTTCTTTTAGAGAAAAAGAAAGTCAAGAATGGTATTCTTTTTACATATTTAAATAGCGTGTAATTAAAATATGAAAAGTTTTTTAAGACCTCGAAATATTTTCCTTATTTGTTTTGGAATTATTGTCATTTTTTTATTCATTTTATTTTATGATGTTTTCCCAAACGTTAAACACTTCAGAACTATGCAAGACGAAATTAAGTCCACGGAAGATGTTGATTTAAGAGGTCTCAAAGATTTACGAGCATCGGGCAGTAATATTCCTGGCTTTCCTGATCTCCAAAAAAAATTGAGCCATATTAAAGGGCCCATCATAATTGTAGACGCTATGTATGATTATCATGGATATTTCCTCGGAATACCAACAACGTTTCTATCTTATCAACAAGAAAAACCTCCTTTAAAACATTGTCTCCGGCGCCTTTTCTTAACAGGCACATTTGACAAACGCCTGGACTGGATCACACCAGAAAGTGAAGAGGCTGCAAAGTATGGTTTTGGTTATAGAGCAGTTAATATAGGAAGCAAGATACGCAATACATACGAATACATTGATGATGTAGTTTCTTTTTTTGATTCTATTCCTTCTGATACGTGGCTTCATTTTCACTGTCGAAACGGTTGTGGACGCACATCGATGTTGTTAACCATGCTGGATATTATGAAAAATGCTCCTCAAGTGTCTTTGGAGAACATTGTTAAACGTCAAGTACTTCTTGGAGCTGAGTCTTTACTTAATGTAAAAGTTTGGGAAAACGGAACTTATACAGAACAAGCGCTTATAGATCGCAAAGAATTCATCGAACAGTTTTATGCTTTTATAAGCCAGCGTAAGGCCGGAGGAATTCAAAAATGGTCTGATTGGCATCGTCAACAAGAAGCGTTCTTACAGAACACGACAACTTTACTTAATCCTCCGTTAAAAGGGGTTAAGCACAAGTGAAAATCTAGTAAAATCGGGAATATTTTATGGAAGATTTTATGCATCCTTCAAAACGTCAACCGAATCATCAGCAAAAATCGTTCCGCCAGAGACTTGATAGCATCATCAACAAAGGACTAATTAACAGCACAATGATATTTGAATTCATGTATTTAGATTAAATTTTTAGGACTTGCCTCTGTCTTTCAACTCTTTTACATGTATAGGTTCATAAGTTAGAAAGCTTTAAAAACATACTTATTAAGCTTTCTTGTGGAGAAAAAGAATGAGTAAAATCTTGAGCTTAAAGCACATAAAAACTGGAGTAGGGATACTCTTTTTTTTAATTCTATTCTTTTTAGTTTATTTCGTATCAACGGATGATTATACCAATGCTCCTTTCAGAACAATGCAAGATAGGATCTCTTCTGCAGAACAGGTTGATTTAAGAGGACTACGAGAATTGCTAGCCTCAGGTGGTCCAAGTGTTGATTTTGATGATCTTAGCAAGAGATTAGATCACGTTAAAAGTCGTATCATCATTGTTGATGGAACCCACCAAATTCAGGGCTATTTCAAAAAGATTCCTACCACTTTTTTAGGTTATAAGGTAGATGATGTTGATTTAAGACATATTATTCGGCGTTTAATCTACTCATATTCTATAGAAGAACATCCAGAACTCGTCACGCCTGAAAGTGAAATTGCAAAGCAATACGGATTTGAATATACAAATATCAGAATCGAAAGTAAGATTCCTTCTTCTGACGAAGCCATAGACACATTTGTAAATTTTATCGATACACTCCCAGAAAACACATGGGTCCATTTTCATTGTCACCATGGAAAAGGGAGAACATCCTTGATGCTTACAATGTACGACATCATGAAAAATGCTCCTACAGTTAGTCTACAAGATATCGTCAAACGCCAACATCTTCTGGGCTCAGTGAATTTAAGCAATACAACAAGTTGGAAAAAAGGAAGAGGCACTTATACTTCAGAAACACTGGAAAATCGAAAAAAATTCATTGAACGGTTTTATAATTTTATTTGCCAGCGTAAGGCCGGAGGAATTCAAAAATGGTCTGATTGGTGTCGTCAGCAATAAATGTTATTGCACAATAAAATAACTTTTGAACTTATTTCTCTTGATTTTATAGGGAACACATTGTAAATAAACTTCCACTGTCCCCTTCGTCTAGAGGCCTAGGACACCGCCCTTTCACGGCGGCAACACGGGTTCGAATCCCGTAGGGGACGCCATCATTCCTTTAATTGAATAAATTATCTCATGATTGCCCATTCGATGCTTTTGAAGTGGCTCGCATAATCATGAATCGGTCCTTAGAGAAAAAATAAAGTCCCATGAGCTCATGCCCATGGAACGACTCTAAAAGAAAAGCCATAAAATTTATAGCTTAGCTAGAGCTGCATGCAATGAGAGAAACATCTATTATAGTCCTCTGTTAAAAAGGCGATTTTAAGTTTGAATGAAGAAGATATAAGTGCTGAGCAGAGAAATTCTTCCCCAA